>JAPLSR010000061.1 GCA_026398545.1 Candidatus Sumerlaeota bacterium
AATGTGTCTTTTCAAGGGCATCAAGGTATCTGAAAAAGACGGGTTGCAAAGAGACATCCTCCTCCCCCTCCTGGAAAAAGTTGGCGTATTCCCTGACTGCCTCCTGATACATCCGCAGGCGGTAGTAAGCGTCGCCGAGGGCTGGCGATATGTAGGAAATCCCTTCGATAGGATTGCGGAGCTCGCGGAGATATAGAAGTGCCTCGTGGAAGTAAGATTCATCGCCGGTCAGCTCACCCAGGTCAAGACAGGCATAAGAGGCGCGTTCCAGCGCCCAGGATGTCCGCGTCATGCGGATGGCGCTTCGCCAGTGGGCAATGGAATCCTTCAACTCATTCAGGGTGCGATTCCCCTCAGTGAGAAAAGCGGCTGCCTCATGAAGGGAGGCGCATTCCAGAGGATTGTATAGCTCCGGGTGTATCTCCTTCTCATCCAGCATCTTGTTCAGGCAGGTTCCGATTTTTTCCATGAGATTCTTGTCATTTTCCTGGCGCGCGATATAGAGCAAACCAACAATGGAATCGAACTTGCGGCTGTCAGGAGAAAGTGGATTATCGCACTCATAAAGGAGACGAGAGGTTTTAAAATCCCCTTTGCGCTCAAATGCCTCGCCCAACCGACAATAAAAATGTTCTGGAAGGTTCTCACCAAGGGACTGCAGGATGGCGTTGAATGTGAGGCTTTCATTATCCAACAGGTGAGTCAGGAGGTCATAAGCCTCCATCTCCACCTCTTCATCCATCCCTCCCAATTCAAGGGCCTGAAGGCAGTCCGATATGGCGTTCTGATTTTTACCAAGTTTCTCATATGTCCTGGCACGGTAAAAAAGCGCCTCAGGCGTATCGGGCTGAATCTCCAGAAATCTATCAAGGCAGGAAAGCGCCTCGTCATAATTCCGCCTCTTGAGCTCAAGGATGCCGATGTGGAGAATGGAAGGCGGATATACCTCATCCTGACTAAGGGCATCCTTGTAATATTGCATGGCGAGGTCAAAATAATTCCCCGCCTCCTCCAGTTCCCCCTTGATGACAAGAAGGCGTTCCGGATTCTCAGTTTGCTCGGCAAGGGACTCGAGAAAGCGCCTCGCTCGCGGTATCTGGTTCCATATCTCGGCAATGTCAAGATACATGTTCATGGCACTATCGTGCTCGGGATAAAGCGAGACAATCTCCTCCATCCTGTTCATGGCGGATGTGAGGTCACCTTTCTCAAGGGAGATAAGGACAATGCCTTCCAGCGCCCAGTAATGCCTCGGGTCATGCTTTAATATCTCCTGATAGAAGGTTCTTGAACTTTCGACCTCGCCTTTGCGGAACTGAATCTGGGCAATGCGGAAGAGGGGAAATATTGGGTCTCCGGGGAGGGAAAGCGCCCGGTGATAGAGACGTAATGCCCTCTCAAACTGGTCGGTGGCTTCATAAATATAGCCCGCATTGGTATAAGTTTCAGCATCATCCCCGAGAGAAAGCATGAAATTGACCCCCTCCTGAACGGCATCATGGGCGGTGCAGAGCTGATAAAAGAGGTCAAGCGTCTCATCTTTTTGTTCAACGGGTCTTTCCGGAGAAAGGCGGTATAACCCATCTCGGCATCTTCAAGTCGCTCCATCCGCTCAAGAAGCTGGAGATGAAGAATATTCAAAAGAACGGAGTGCGGGGTTGCCCGCAGACCCTCATCCAGAAGCTCCATGGCATTATCATAAAGCCCGCTGCGCAAAAGGAAAGCGCCGGCAAGTTCATAAGCCCATTCTTCATTCCGATTCTGCTGAAGAACCATCTGGCAGGTCATTTCCAAGGAACGGTAACGATGTTGCTCTTCATAAAGTTCAAGCAGATACTGCCAGGTGGTGCGGTCTGCGGGATTCCCAACCACAGCCTTCTTCAGATAGGACTCCGCCGTGATGTATTCCCCCCGCATGCGGAACGTTTCGCCTATTTCACGCAGGATTTCGGGATGCTCCGGGGAGGATTCCTGGGCAAGCCTGAGAAAATGAAAAGTCTCCTTATAATTCGCAATGACGCGGTAACAAATGGCTCGTTGCACAAGAAGACTGCGTTCTGAGGGATAATGTGAAAGCCCAAGGGCATTATATCGTGTAGCCAGTGAATACCGCCCTATCCTCAGCGCAACATCGGCACAGAAATGTGCCGCCCCATGCGCCTTGTGCCGTAAAGCCTTTTTCGCCAGACTCAATGCCGCAGGATAATCCTCCGCCTCATGATATTCCCTTGCCGCAAAACCTATATCCGCCTCGGAGTCCTCCGACGCCTTGAGAAGCAGTCGCAAACCCGGTTCCAGAGACGCGGAGGGCTTCTGCCGCTTCCTGAGTCTATGCATCAGGCGAAGACGGGTTACATGACCCACTCCTGGCGGGAGGGATTCCAGAAGTCCACGCGCCAGCTGGACATTTCCCCGCGCAATGTCCTCTTCTGCATGTTCAAGCGACCTGAAAATCTCATCCTCACTTCTCGGGATAATTGCATCCACCTTTTCCTGCAATTCGATAGGAAAGACAGCCATTGCCCAGAAGTCTGTGGAACGGGCGTATTGTATCAGCTCTTCAAAAGAGATTTCCCTCTCAGATGCGTCAAGGACATAAAATATTTCTCTAATGGGATGATACCCATAGATAAGAACATGGCGGCTCCCCTCAAAATCGGAAAAAAGGGTGACAACCGGCACATTTAAGTCCAAAACCGCGCCAAGGCGCTGGAAATTGAACTCAAATGCCCTTGTTATTAAGCCAGCCTCATGCAGGGATATGCGCATGCCATAACGGCTTGATGGAACATACCTGCTTTCTTCTGCATCCTCCTCCCGCCTTATTCTGAAATAAGCCAGAAGGATATTTCTCACATCCCGCTCATTTTTGACCACTCCATCCGGCGGCAGGGGAAGGGGGATTCGGAAATCCCGTTCCTCAAATCTCCTGCCCAGCTGGAGATTCAGACATGCCTTTATCATATCTTTTGATTCAGCATTCCGGAAGCATGTCAAAGCCTTTTCCCAATCCCCCTCCTGAAAATAGGAAAAGCCTGTTCCCCATGACACGGAGGATTTGAAATCATTATCGGGTGCAAGCGCATCGGCAGCCTTGAAAGCATCCCGCGCTTCTATGTGCCTCCCAATGCGCAGTAACTGATACCCCATGTTATAATGGGGGAAAAATGCCTCGGGATGATAAAGGATAGTATGGGTGTATTCCCCAACAGCATTCTCCCATTGTTCCCGCCTCACCATTAAGGTTGCAAGCGCAAGTCGCGCCGAATAAGCCCTCGGGTAATTGCCAAGATGACGCGTGAGTATCTCCTCCGCCAGTTCTAATTGACCGCCGCTCTCATATATCGATGACTGGTCTATCACAAGGAAGGATTCAGCGCGCGGCGTGCTGTATTCGGATGCCCTTGCGATGCTGGATGCGGCGGATTCAAGGGCGCCCATCATGGCATAGGTCCTGGCATAAGTGCCGTGGAGCCGTGCCATAAGGACATCATCCTCCGGTGGCACCTTATCTTTTACCACATCCAGCGACTTCAAGGCACTAATGACATTGCCGAATTGAAGACAGGAACGGGCATAATCCAGCAGGACTGCAATTGTGGGGTGTTCTTTTACCGCATGGGAAAGCAGCTTATGGGAGAACCGCATATATCCAAGTCGCCGGTGAGCACGGGCGATGAGCAAAACCGCCTCAGGCTCGGCAAGTAATAATGATTTCACACCCCTCTTCGCCCGTTGGACAGTCTTCCTGAATACATTTCTGACTTCTGTATATCGACCATCCTCCATGAGCCGGAGCAGTCTTTTCATCTGTGTTTCAGACATTAATTATTACCCGCGTTGAAACCTGTTTAATATTTTAAATATTTCACATATCACCCCGGGAACACAAGTCATTATTCATACAATGGGCAGATTGGCGTCAGCGTTGAGTGTCAGCGTGGCTATCCGTGCGCCGTCGCTGAAGCTATGGCGCGTAAGCGACCCTGCATGGTAAACATGCCATGCCAGTCCTGCAACCATTGCGGCATTATCTGTGCACAAAATGGGTGACGGGATATGAAATGTGATGCCGTCAAGGCGGCGTCTCGCCTCATCCCGAAGCCCCATGTTACATGCCACACCACCCACAATCGCCACCCTTCCGGCGCCTGTCATCACAATTGCCCGCTCACTCTTTGTCAAAAGGGTGTCAATGACGGCGGTCTGAAACGAGGCGGCAATATGTTTTTGCTCCTCAGCGTCAAGGGGTCTTTCCCCTTTTGTCTTTTCCCTGACATATCGCACCACAGCCGTCTTCAGACCGCTGAAGGATAAATCACAATCCTCCGACCTTACACCCGGACGTGGAAAGTTGATATATCCAGCATTCCACTCATGGCTCAGTCGGTCAATAATGGGACCGCCGGGATATCCAAGCCCCAATAGCTTTGCCACCTTGTCAAATGCCTCCCCTGCCGCATCATCAAGCGTCCGCCCGATAACCTCATAATGCAACGGGTCATGGACATATACAAGGCTGCTGTGTCCACCAGATACGACCAACCCTAAATATGGATAATCAAATTCCTGAGTTGTGGCTCCGCTCTCCTTTTCCAAAAGAAAGGGGGCGTATAAATGTGCCGCAACGTGATGCACGGGCACAAGTGGTTTCCCAAGGGCATACGCCAATGCCTTCGCAAACTCCACTCCGACGAGGAGGGAACCGATGAGACCGGGACCCGATGTAACGCCGACAAGGTCAATCTCCCGCAGACTCACCCCCGCCTCAAAAAGCGACTCCTTCAAAATGGGGACGATAATTGAGATGTGAAGCCGGGAGGCAAGTTCCGGAACCACCCCGCCATAAACGGCATGGGATGACACCTGTGAGGCGATTACATTGGAGAGGATACGCCGTCCATCCGCAACAACGGCGCAGGATGTCTCATCACACGATGTCTCAATTCCAAGGCACAGCATTGTATTTTTTATTTAAGAAACAATAAATGTGCTCGTAAAAAACAATAATAATCAGAACCGTAGAGTATCACCATTGTCCATATATTTTTTGGCTCGTGCCTGAGGCGAAATTTCCGGATAAGACAGGAGGGATTAAACAAGGGATAAATAAAAAACCGCCGGAGGATGAACCCCGGCGGTCGGAATTGCTGCTGGAAATGTCGGATCAGGCATGAATATGAAGTCTTTTGGGCTTTTTCTTTTTCACCATTTCCTTTTCCGGCATTTCAACAAACTCAATAAATGCCATGGGGGCGGAGTCCCCGGCGCGGAAATGACCTTTGACGATGCGTGTATATCCACCCGGACGGTTGGTAAAGCGCGGGGCAATTTCCGTAAACAATTTGTGTACAGCCTCCTTCTTACCGAGACGGCTGAATACCAACCGGCGCGCCGCTAAGTCACCCCTCTTGCCCAGTGTGATGAGCCTTTCGACAAAGGGACGGAGATTTTTAGCCTTCGCCTCCGTGGTCAGGATGCGCTCATTACGAATCAGAGCGGCGGCAAGGTTGCGCATAAGCGCCAGCCGATGCTCTGTTGTCCGGTTCAACTTGCTTTTGACTTTACGATGCCTCATGAAAATATCTCCCTCAACAGGATGGAAATATCAGCTCTCCTTCTCCTTTTCCTTGATGGGCAGGTTAATGGGCAGACCCCGCTCATCTAATTTCAAATTGAAGGAAAGCCCCATCTCCTTCAGGATATTCTTGATTTCATTTAATGATTTGCGTCCAAAGTTGCGGTATTTCAGCATATCAGATTCACTCTTCTGAATAAGGTCTCGGATAGTCTTGATGCCAGCCGCCTCAAGGCAGTTGAAGGAGCGCACGGAGAGTTCAAGCTCCTCAATGCTCTTATCCAGCTTTTCCTCCAGTTCCATGATGGGAGTGACCTCTTCCTCCTCTTCCTTGAAGACCTCCACCTGTTTCTGCTCCTCTTCAAACCTGATGAAGAGAGAGAGGTGGTCCCGGAGGATGAGACCCGCATAACTAATGGCTTCTTCCGGTCGGACGCCGCCATTTGTCCAGATTTCAAGGATGAGACGGTCATAATCTGTGCGCTGTCCCAGACGGGCATTCTCGACCTTGTATTTGACGTTCAGGATGGGGGAAAAGGCGGCATCAAGGGGGATGAGACCAATCTCTTCCTCTTCATCCTTTTTGTGCTCAGAGGATGGACTGTAACCGCGTCCCTGTGCAACCTTGACCTCCATCTTGACCCTTGAACCACGGGAAAGGGTCATAAGATGCTGGTCGGGATTCAGAACCTCAATATGTTCATTCAGTTCAAAATCCCCCGCCTTGATATTTTTCGCCCCCTTGGCATCAAGATAAATCATCGTGGAAGGTTTGATTCCAAGCATCTTGAAACGCACAGCCTTGAGGTTAAGAATCATCTCCTGTATGTCCTCTTTCATGCCATCGATGACATGGAACTCATGAGGAACGCCTTCAATCTTGAGGGAGACGGGGGCAGCGCCCTGCACGGATGAAAGCAAAACGCGGCGCAGGGAATTGCCAAGGGTTGTTCCAAATCCTGGCTCAAAAGGCTCGGCAAAAAATTTCCCATAAAACTCCGTCAGGCTCTCCCGCTCGCAATAAAGCCGACTGGGAATAACAAGCGGTTTCAATTCCATATAAAATTACCTTCCTTCGGGGTAATGATTTTCTCATCACTTGGAATACAATTCAATGATAACCTGTTCCTGTATGTCCATTGGAATATCTTCCCTTGCGGGGATGGTCAGCATTTTCCCCTTGAAATCCTGAGGATTATATTCCAACCAGGGAACGCGCCCATTCTTTTCCGCTCGCTCCAGCGACGCCAGCACCTGCTTGGTCTGGCGCATCTTTTCCACAAGCTGAACCTCCTCACCTGCGGAAAGCAGGTAGGAGGGAATGTCCACCTTTTTCCCGTTCACAAGTATATGGCCATGACGAACCATCTGGCGCGCTGAGTGCCGGGAGGATGCAAAGCCAAGGCGGAATACAATATTATCAAGACGGCGCTCAAGCAATTGTAACAGAATGGTTCCTGTCACACCCCGCCAGCGGTCAGCCTTCTCAAAATAACGTCGGAACTGACGCTCCAGAAGTCCATAGATGCGCTTGGCGCGCTGCTTTTCACGTAGTTGTATCCCGTATGTGCTGAGCTTTCGTGTTCCTGTTTGTCCATGTTGACCCGGGGCATAACTCCTGCGTTCAATGGCGCATTTTGCCGTGTAACAGCGCTCTCCCTTCAGGAACATCTTTTTACCTTCACGCCTGCACAAACGGCAGCTCGGTCCGACATATCTTGCCACTTAGATTAATCCTCCCGATCCTGGTCTACCATCTATGTATAATCCAAAGGATAAAAACATTTCAAACCCTGCGCTGTTTGGGGGGACGGCACCCATTATGGGGGATGGGCGTCACGTCCTTAATGACCGTAATTTCCAACCCGACTGTCTGCAGGGCGCGGATGGCGGACTCACGGCCAGAGCCGGGTCCCTTTACATAAATCTCAACGGAGCGAAGCCCATTTTCCATAGCCTTTTTTGCACAGTTTTCCGCCGCAACCTGGGCGGCAAAGGGTGTGCTTTTGCGGCTCCCCTTAAATCCTGAACTTCCCGCCGTTGCCCAGGCAACAGTGTTCCCCTGCTTATCTGTAATCGTTACAACGGTATTATTGAACGAAGCCTGGATATGAACTATACCGTTAGTAATGGTCTTTTTGACCTTCTTTTTGGTTTTTTTCTGTTTCGGACCTGCCATGTATAATCTCCTCTTGGATTCAGGCAATCATTACGCAGCTCGTAAATTTACTTTTTCGCAGTTGGCTTTCTCTTACCGGGAATCGAACGACTTGGTCCCTTGCGGGTGCGTGCATTTGTCCGTGTCCTCTGCCCGCGCACTGGAAGACCCTTGCGATGGCGCAACCCCCGGTAACATCCAATATCCATCAAACGCTTGATATTCTGCTGAATATCACGGCGCAGGTCTCCTTCGACCTTGTAACCACCGCTCATAATCACGGCACTGATACGTCTGACCTCTTCTTCGGTCAGGTCTTTCACCCTCCGGTTAGGATTCACTCCGGCGGCGTTTAAAATTTTCTTGGAGAGGCTCAGACCGATACCATAAATGGTGGTTAGTCCAACCTCAACACGTTTGCTTCTTGGCAAATCCACGCCTGCTATACGAGCCAAATTTAATTACCTCCAATGTCTTAAAAATTTATCCCTGGCGCTGTTTGTGCCGTGGATTTTCACAAATCACCCTGTTCACGCCCTTGCGCCTCACAATCTTGCACTTCTTGCAAATCCTCTTGATTGATGCCCTGACCTTCACTTGTTTTCACACTCCTGTCATCTTCATTTATGACGATAAATAATGCGTCCCCTTGTCAAATCATAGGGTGATAGCTCCACTGTCACCTTGTCACCCGGAAGGATACGGATAAAACGCATCCTCATTTTCCCGGAAATATGGGCAAGGATTTTCATCCCATTTTCGAGTTCAACGTGAAACATGGCATTAGGCAACGTCTCAAGAACGGTGCCTGTAATTTCAATCGTTTTTTCCTTTGCCATCGGTCTCCAGATTTTTCTTAAATTTCAACCAAACAGTATAATCAGTCACACAAATGTTAAAGCTTTTTAATATCACTTTTCAAAGTCAAGGAAAAAACCTCTTACATCCGATAATCTGTCAGGATTTGGGACCCCTCCTCCATGATAGCCACCGTGTGCTCAAAATGGGCTGAACATCTCCCATCCACTGTCACCACCGTCCAGTCATCACCAAGCACTCGTGTCTCCCAGGTGCCGGCATTCACCATCGGTTCCAGAGCAAATACCATTCCGGGTTTCAATCTTGGTCCGGAACCCTCAGGTCCAAAGTTGGGAATCTGTGGGGACTCATGGAGGTGTCGCCCGATGCCGTGTCCCGTATATTCCCTTACAACACTGAATCCCGCCTCCTCAGCGGGCATTTGAATGGCATGGCTGATGTCGCCCAGTCTGTTTCCCACCTTTGCCTTATCAATCCCAGCGCGTAACGCACCCCTCGCCACATTTAGAAGTCTCAGCTTTTCCTCATCCACATCCCCCACGGGTATGCTCACAGCCATATCGGTATAAAAACCTTTATAATATAATCCCACGTCAATTTTCAGTATATCCCCCGATTTAAGGACGCGACGCGGCGACGGGATGCCATGAACCACCTCCTCGTTGATAGATGTGCAAAGGGCGGCCGGAAATCCCCTGTAACCCATGAATGCAGGTCTTGCCTTCTTTTCACTAAACCTCTTTCTGGCAGTCACCTCAAGATCCCAGGTTGTGATTCCCGGTCTGGTCATAGATGTCAGGTCATAAAGTATCTCCCTTACAATCCGTCCTCCAACACGCATTACCTCTATCTCCGCCCTACTTTTGAGCTCGATCCGCGTGTCATCACAGGGAGGCAACATGAATACCCTTTACGTCGCTCCGTCGCTGAAGCTATGGCGCGTCGGAGACCTTACCATCGCCCGCGTGTTGATTTCTTCATGCTGAAACCGTCATAATGTCTCATCAGGAGATGTGACTCGACCTGCTTCATTGTATCTAAGAACACATCCACCACAATAATCAAGCCCACACCTCCTATTAAATCCGTGAGCACCCATGGGACACGATATGAAACATTCAGAATCATCGGCAATAGCGCTAC
>JAPLSR010000034.1 GCA_026398545.1 Candidatus Sumerlaeota bacterium
GAATCGTTTCTTATGCTCTCGCAGGCGGCGTTCTATCTTTGCCAGCACATCATCGAAACACGTTTGAAGGTTCCCATGCTGTCCTGCCGCCTCCATCTGAAAGTGTCTGGATTTTATCAGGATTTCAACCTTGTGGCGGAATTTCTCCTGCGCCATGATTATCTCAATAAGATGGATGTCCGGGTCATACCTCTGGAGTTTTCCAACCTTTCTGGTTACCAGTTTTTTAATCTCCTCAGAGATTTCAAGGTGTCGGAGCGTGATTCTTATCTCCATAACTACTCCTTTCATACACAAATACTTCAAACAGTCGCCGACGCTCCATAGCTTTGGCGACGGAGCGGAGACCTGGGACCCGAGAATGCCAATGTCTTATATACGCTTTATCTCAACGTCTTTTTTTTCGGGGTTTCATCTTCCGAGGCGGTGCGTTCACGGCGCTCATCAGGCGTCAGGTCCATATAAAATCTCTGCCCCAGATAAATCTCCCGCGCACGCGGGTCATTGACAAGTTCGCTCGCCTTTCCCGTTATCTCCACCTTGCCCTCATAGATGAGATAAGAGCGGTCTGTCACCTGAAGCGTCTCCCGGACGCTGTGGTCTGTAATCAGGATGCCCAGACTGTGGTCGCGGAGCTGGTAGATGATATTCTGCAACTCCTCCACCGATTTGGGGTCAACGCCCGAAAACGGTTCATCAAGGAGCATAAAGGCGGGTCTTGGGACAAGCGCCCGCGCAATCTCCACGCGCCGGCGTTCTCCGCCTGAAAGGGTATAAGCCTTGTTATTGGCAAGATGTGCAATCCCCAGTTCCTCCATCAGCCACTGCAGCCTTTCCTGACGCTCGGATTCAGTCATGGGCAGAATCTGGAGGATGGAAAGGATATTTTCCCTGACCGTAAGTTTGCGAAAGACGGAGACCTCCTGTGTCAAGTATCCCATCCCCAGGCGGGAACGGCGATACATGGGGAGACGTGAGATGTCCTGGTTATCAAAAAAGATTAAACCCTCTGTGGGTTTCACAAGACCGACAATCATATTGAACGTGGTTGTCTTGCCCGCCCCGTTAGGACCAAGCAGTCCAACAATCTCACCCTGTTTCAGTTCAATACTCACATGGTTGACGACAATGCGACCGCCGTATTTCTTGACAAGCCCCTCAGTGTGCAGTATGTGCAAAATTTAACCTCCTTCCCACTATATTAATAAAAACATATGTAAAGAACTGCATAAAATCAAGGTTTTTCACTGTCAAGACTGTTTCCCATTTTACGAGAGGAAATGAGATTGGTAAAAATTGGAAAAAAATTATTCAATCCTTGACTGGAAATTGCAAAAAATTACAATCCTTCATAATTCATATTTAGTCGTTTTATAGAAACAATTCTCATATTTTTTGTAATGGAGTGTGTTCTATGTGTTATTTGAGAAAAGGTGGACATGCCATTTTGCTTCTTGCCATTTCCTTTCTTTTCCTTTCCCTGTGGGTGGCGGCGGCGCCTAAGATTTCATGTCCTGAACCGGTCTGGAAATTCAAAAAGACCATGGAGGGGGAAAAGGTCAAGCACAGTTACAAGATTCAAAACAAGGGGACTGATGTTCTGCAAATCACCGATGTGCGGGGTTCTTGTGGATGCACAGACGTCAGCGCCACATCCAAATCCGTTTCTCCGGGTGGAGATACCACCATTGATGTCAATTTCAACACCCTGGGAAGATATGGCAAGCAGACAAAATATATTTACGTCAAGTCCAATGACCCCACAACCGGCGTCCTCAAGCTGACAATAATCGGCGAGGTGCAGAAAAAACCCGCACCCGAAATCGCCCTTCGCCCCTATTCCTGGAATATCCAGAGCCTGAAGGTGGGCGAAAGTCGCAACACCACCGTTTCCATCATGAATATCGGAGACCAGCCGCTTGAAATCAAATCTATCACCACATCTCGAACCTCAGTCCGCGCCAAACTCCTTGGCCCTACAACAATTGCACCTGCTGGACGTGTCAATATGGAAATCTTCTACACACCAGATATGGAATCAAGCATCATACGCGACCAGGTCAATATCGAATCCAACGACCCCAAGAGAAAAGTTTACACCTTTTTGCTCTTCGGCAGGATTAATTATGAATCATCAGGATTAACCATCTCTGTCATTGGTGTCCAGAAGGATGGAGATAACAGCATCGTTGACCTGCATTTCCGCAATAATCAGAATTATAATATCACCGTCAAGATACCAGATGCGAAGGAGCCGAACACGGCTGTTGTGGCAGGCGGTGCGTTGCGCAAGTTCAGCGTCATTGTGCCGACAAGAAAGATTATGGAAACCACACCGGAGCTAGCAAAGACACCAGAGTTGAAAATGCCTTTAGTCATGCCGACCCCTGGTATGGGAGATATTGGAAGTCTGAAGATTGAGTTCCGTTTGCCCATCCGCCCACCGATAAAGGAAAAACCTGTGAGTGCGATGGGCGTGGGCGTAACATCACCCAATCCCACATCCACACCTGTGGCTCCCACGTTAGGCGCACCACCCAGGAAAGATGTCCCGCCTGCCCCACGACCAAAATAAAAAAAAGCAGTCATGTAATGGAAATTGAAGAAGCGGGGGATTTTAATCAGGGCGTCCCGAAGGGGAACCTGTGAGTATAGTTACGGCTTCAGATTTTTGAGCCACTTGCTGACATCTTCCGCCCTTTTCCCGCCGATTTTCAAGTAAGCCTCAAAGTGCTCAATCGCCTTCTGAGGATTTTTCAGATGGTCGCTGTAAATAATCCCCAGATTCAGATGTGCGCTGGCGAAGTTGGGGTCTGAGGCGAGTATAGACTCGAAATATTCGGCGGCACGGGCGTAATTCTTCCGTTTCATCTCAATGATTCCGAGATTATTCAGGGCGGATGTGAACCGGGGTAAATAATAAATAGCCTCTTTAAATTTCTCCTCAGCCTTGTCAAGAAGGTCGAGGTTCAGATACAGATTCCCCCATTTGAGAAAGAAGTGAGGATTCTGGAGGAAATTTTTTCTGGCATTGATAAACACCTGCTCAGCCCGTTCCAGCCTGCCTGTGAGGCGATACATATCGGCGAGTTCAGAAATGGCGTCCAGTGAAACAGGGTCAACCTTCAGGGCATCAATGTATTCCAGGAGGGCAGCTTGATAAAGCTTGCCTCCGCTATACTGGCGTGCCTTATCAAAATGGAAGGCAAAGTTATCCATGCTCTTTTTTTTCCTGTCAATATAGCGGTCAAGGTTTTCCTTTTCCTCCCTTTTTGCTTCAGCGGTTTGTTCCCCGAAGAGACCGGGGAATAAGGCTTTTTCCACCTCGTTAATGGGTGGAAGCGGCTGGGTGGGCTTGGTTTCCTTTTTACCCTTCTGGGATGGGAGTCCAAGGATGAATGGAAACGGGGAGCTCGCCGGTGTTTGCTCCACCTTTGCGGGCGAGGCAGGAGGTGTTGATAATGATGGCTGGGGCGTCAGGATGGGAATGGGCATTGGCGCCGCCGGTGTCGGGGATTCGGTTTTTTGGGGGGATGGCGGATTTGAGACAGGAGCCGCTGATGGCATTTGGGTCGGGGCGGTTCTTGATGCAAGTTGTCTATCAACCCTTTTAGCCTTCAGTTTTGCGCTTTCAAGGGCAATTTGCGCCTCTCTGTAATCAGGAGCCATGTCCATCGCCTTTTGAAAATAGATAATTGCCCTGTCGGGCTCATTCGATTGAAGGAAGCAATGTCCGAGGTGATAATAGACGACAGGTCGGGGTGAAATCTCAGCCGCCTTGAGAAATTCCTCAATGGCAAGGAGATATTCACCCTTATTTTCAAGCTTTTGCCCATTACCGAAATAGTCAATAGCCTCGCGTCGCATGTCATCGGGGGTTTTTTCATAAAGGAAGGAACAAGAGGAAAGTATCAGAACGAGCAGGAGGAGAAGGAGAAGACAGAAGGGGTAGGCGCGCACGAAAACACCCCTTTTCCCACAAAAAGGGGCGTGAACGGTCTTGATTTCATTTATCATGAATAATCATCCCCTCCATAATAAGGATTTTGGGACTTTTTATTGAAAAATCGTCTCGACTGCCAACCTCCCGTTCACGAAGTTGAATGACTTCTGGGCGACGCCGAAAAGGGTGTAATAATAAAAATTCTCCCTGATTATCTCCCCCATGACATACATTCGCCCTTCGTCGGGATAACCATATGCTACAAGGATGCGCTCCTTGTCCGACAGCGGCCCCTCATAAGCAAGACGTCTATTTACAAATTGGAACATGACGCCCTTTTCCAAATAAAGCCATTCAATCACATAATCGCCCCTTATAGAGAGATATGAGGGACTGATGTAATCGGGCGGACCGTATTTCTTTTTAATCTCTTTTTGCTCCTTTGAAAGAAGGAAATGCGGACCGCTTGTATTATTCTTATTGTAAGCCCTGGCATTCCAGCGAGTCTGGAAATCCCTGGCAATAAACCGGCGGTAACGCTTTTCCATCACAGGTTTGCCATCAGCGTCATATTTTATAAAGAGAGGTTTGTTAGAGATGGCGCATCCGGCGGCAAGAAGGATAAAAAAAGACAAAAATGATGCAATGTTAATAACTATCTTGCGATTCATGAGCATAAGTCCTTTCACTACTTCAAAAAATGCCTCTTTGAATTTAATAAACACATTATATATTTACACATAATAAGTCGGGCAGGACATGTCAACACCTTTAGCGGATTTGGACGATTTTTATCCATCCAAACAGGACAAGTATCCGAGAAACGAATTTATAGTTATATTCATCAAATATCACCGGCACAGTCTTTCTTACAAGACTGGTGAAAAAAGGCGGCAGGCGTTTTCGGCGGCATGAATCCAGTTGGAGCGCCTGCTGAATTTTTCACGGTCAACCTCCCCCGAATCATCCAGGTCCTTGAGAAACTGCCTATCCAATTCAAGTATCAGTGAGGGTGAATAAATCAGGCAGTTGACCTCAAAGTCAAGCTGGAGGCTTCGGATATTAAAGTTGGCTGTTCCAACAGACGCCAGAACACTATCCACAAGGAG
>JAPLSR010000472.1 GCA_026398545.1 Candidatus Sumerlaeota bacterium
TCCACATCGGAGAAAAAGCGAATTTTAATAAATAACATCTTCTGCGTTGATATAGACTCGCAGGCCGTTGAAGTAACAAAACTCTCTCTCCTCTTAAAAGCAATGGAAGGCGAGACCGATGCTTCAATCAAAACCCAACTAATGCTTTTCAACGAACGGGTCCTGCCGTCCCTTGAGAATAATATCAAATGCGGGAATTCGTTGATTGGCCCGGATTTTTACGACGGGCAGTTAGAACTCGAACCCAGAGAAGAAAGAAAAATAAAACCTTTCGATTGGAAAGAGGAATTTAAAGAAGTTTTCGCCCACGGCGGCTTTGATTGCGTTATTGGTAATCCGCCGTATTTGCGAATTCAAGGATTACAAGAAAACTACAAAAATCAAATAGAGTATTTCATACAAAAATATAAAAGCGCAGTAAAAAGATTTGATCTATATATTTTGTTTTTGGAGAAAGGTTTCAATCTTTTAAAAAAAGATGGTTTATTGGGTTATATATGTCCCCATAAATTTATTAATTCTGATTTCGGTTCAGGTATAAGAGAATTTTTTATTCAAAGTTCAGCGCCTGAAAGATTCATTAGCTTTGGCAATAATTTAATTTTTGAACAAGCTGCTACATATACTGGGATTTTTATATTATCAAAAAATGATAATCAAAATTTCTATTACTATGAATTCCCAAACTTGAAACCATCAGATATTAAGAATAATTTGGAAAATTTAAAAGAACACGATTTTACAGAGTATAATACTTCATATTTTACTAAAAACCAATGGATTTTGACTTGTTCTTCAGTTCAAAATATTCTTAATAAAATTAAACAATCTTTTACATTAGGGCAAGTCTTTGAAAATATTCTTCAAGGAGTTGTTACTGGTGCAGATGATATATATTTTTTAAAGAAAATTTCTAATAAAGAAGACAAAATTGTAGAAGTATTTTCAATTGAAGAAAATTCTAATATAAAAATTGAAAAAGAAATATTAAAACCAATGCTAAAAGGAGAGAATGTTAAAAGATACAAATATCCTGATTTTAATTATTATTGCATTTATCCATATAAAATAGAAAACAACAAAACAAAAATACTAGAAGAAAAAGAATTATCTTTATTATATCCTTTAGCTTATGAATATTTAAAAAAATATAAAAATGAATTAAAAGATTTAAGAATCAAATTTAAAACAAATCCTAAATATTGGTATTCTTGCCATAGAAGTAGAGATATGAATCTTTTTGAAAAAAATAGAATAATAACACCCTATCTAAGTTTAGGATGCAATATGACTCTTTCTAAAAAAGGAATTTATCACAATACTAAAGTTTATAGTTTAATCCCAAATCAAAAATTCAACGATAACTTGTTTTATTGGTTAGGCATTTTTAATTCAAAGCTCATGTGGTGGTTTATCAAAAATACTAGTTCAGTTTTTAGGGGTGGCTATTTTACCTTTTCAACAGATTATTTATATAATTTTCCAATTAAAATCATTGATTTTTCAAATCCAGAAGATAAATCCATGCATAACGAAATAGTAAAAAACGTGGATATTATGCTATCATTAAACAAAGAATTAAACGAAACAAAACTCCCGGACAGACATATGCAAATCGAAAGCCGCATTAAATACACCGACAAAAAAATTGACTCCCTCGTTTATAAACTCTACAACCTGACTGAAGACGAGATAAAAATAGTTGAAGGTGAAAAACAATGATAGAGATAGAATTAACAAATCATTGTTTATTAAAAATTGACATTTTGGCTAAACATGGCGTATCCATTTCTAAAGAATTGATAATTGATATCATAAACAATCCAACAAAAACCGAATCGGGTTATAAAAATAGAATTATCGCGCAGAAAGAAATAGATGAAACTCATGTGTTGAGAGTTGTTTATGAAAAAGAATTAAATAAAGCAAAAGTTATAACAGTTTATCCGGGAAGGAGAGAAAGATATGCGAAAGATTAACTATAACAAAGACACGGACTCCTTATTGATAGAACTTTCAGATAAAAAAATTGATTATGCAGAAGACGTCGGGCAGATTATAATACATTATTCTGAGGATGGTGAGCCTGTATTACTGGAGATATTCGATGCAAAAGATTTCGCTTTAAATATAGTTTCAAGTGTGATGAAAGAGAAAGAAGTTGCTATTCCGTAAAATCCTTTTTGTATGAATCAAAAAATATGGAATTCACAACAGAGCCACGGAGTGCACAGAGAATTGTATGATATTTTCTTTGGTTTATTATCCTCTGTGTCCTCTGTGACTCTGTGGTGAAAATATATTAATTTTCTTTTATGTCTCTGGAGAATATTGTGGAACCAATCGCCATAGAGATTCATGACCTCTGGTTTTACTATGGGCGCCAGAATGTCCTGGAAGATGTGAACCTTTTAATCCGCAGGAATGAATTCCTTGCGGTGATTGGACCGAATGGCGGGGGCAAGACAACCCTCATCAGGCTCATCCTCGGCATTCTGCGTCCCGACCGTGGGGTCGTCCGGGTTTTTGGAGAGGCGCCCGAAAAGATGGCTCGGCGCATGGGATACGTCCCACAGAACACCCATTTCAGTAAGGAATTTCCCATATCCGTTCTGGATGTGGCGCTCATGGGGAGGCTTGGCAGGGTGGGGCGGGCATGGCGTTATTCCCCCGCGGACAGGCGGATGGCGGAGAAAGCCCTTGACCGCGTTGGAATGCTTTCTTACAGGGACGCCCCTATCAATAATCTCTCCGGCGGTCAGCGCCAGCGTGTCTTTATCGCACGCGCCCTGATAACAGAACCTGACATCCTCTTCATGGATGAGCCGACAGCATCCGTTGACACGGAATGGCAGGCTAATATCTACACCCTTCTGAAGGAGCTGAATGAATCGGTCACGATTGTTGTTGTGAGCCATGATATCGGCATCCTTTCAAGCAATGTCAAATCCGTGGCGTGCGTGAACCGGACGGTCTTTTATCACGATTCGGCGGAGATAACAACGGAGATGCTGGAGAAGATGTATCAGTGTCCCGTGGAGTTGATTGCGCACGGTCTGCCGCACAGGGTGCTAAGAAAACATTGATTCATTGAATCATTGATACATTGAATCATTGATAAATTAACCAATCAGGATGTTCGATGTGCTTCATTATGAATTCATGCAGAATGCCCTGCTGGCGGGGTTGCTTGCCAGCATCGCCTGCGGCATAATCGGGACGCTTGTGGTGGTGAATCGTATTGTCTTCATCTCCGGCGGGATAGCACATGCGGCATACGGAGGGATTGGGCTGGCATTTTTCCTGGGGTTTGCGCCGCTCCTTGGCGTGGTGGGATTTGCCGTTGCCGTTGCTGTGGTCATGGCGCTGGTATCCTTGAAAAACAAGGAGCGGGCGGACACCATCATTGGCATGCTCTGGGCGGTGGGGATGGCGATTGGCATTTTGTTGATTGACCTGACGCCCGGACATCGCGTTGACCTTATGAGTTATCTTTTCGGAAGCATTCTTGCCGTCCCACGTTCCGACCTTTTAATGATGGCGCTTTTAGATCTTGCCATAATAGCAATTGTGGTTTTTTTCTATAAGGACTTTCTCGCCATGTCCTATGACGATGAGTTTGCCGCCCTGATGGGCGTCCCCACACGGACACTTTACATCATGCTCCTTGTCATGATTGCCTTTTGTGTGGTCATCATCATCCGCATGATTGGACTCATTCTGATTATCGCCTTTTTCACCATTGCCCCTTATATTGCCGAGAGGCACTCCCGCTCCCTTTCGTCAATGATGGTATTCTCCATCCTTTACAATTTCATTTTCACCGCTTTAGGCTTATGGTGTTCTTACATGTTCAATCTCACCAGCGGCGCGGCTATTATCATGGTTGCCGCCATTTTCTTCTTTTTTTCCCTCTTTCTCAGGCGTCCGCCTAAGGCGGAAAGGAAGGGCAGCGCCGGAGCATGAGCCATTCCACCCATTCCCTTTCAGCCGTCGCAGCAGAGACTGCTCTGGCGAAGTCGGCTGTTCGTCATCTTGGTGTGTTTGCCCTCTGCCTTGCCGCACTGAGTATCCTTTTCCTCACTTTCTTTCCGATTGAGGATAATGATGTCTGGTGGCTGCTGGCGGCAGGGAGGGAGATGGTGCGCACCGGACGCCCCCTCATGACGGATGTCTTTACCTGCACAATTAACGGTCAGCCCTGGATGAACAAGTATATGCCGTTTGAGATTCTGATATACCTGTTATATGCGGCGGGCGGGGTGAATGCCCTCATTGCCCTCCGCTCCCTCCTCGTATTGGGCGCCCTCCTCATAATATCTTTCCATATTATTATCTGGAGGCGAAGGAAAGGGGCGGCGGCGCCGGATGCCTTTCTTGCCTCCTTCATCCTCCTTGTGACGGGTTTTTTGATGATTCCGCGGATGTTTGTCCGTCCGGAACTTTTCAGCTTCATCTGTTTTGCGCTGTTATTTCTTTTGTGGGAGCATGTGCGCGGCAGACCGCTCACAGGCGGATTCATGGCGGCGTTATTCCTCCTGCAGGCATTCTGGACCAATATGCACAGCGCCTTCGTTTTGGGATATTTTGTGAGCGGGGCGTTTCTCCTCGAGAGGGGGGTGGAGAGGAGGTATTTTTCATTAAAGGAGTGGTTCGCAATTCCCCTTCAGGTTTTATCCTCCCTTATTAATCCTTATGGTTTGAGAATGCCCGGCGGCGTGCTGGATGTTATGAGGACTCCGTTTTATCACAGGCATCTCTGGGAATGGCAGCCCCTTTTCAGCCGGATTGTTCCTGAGCCGTTGCGGTGGATTGTCCTGTGCTGGTGTCTGGTGACTGTGGCGGGGTTTTTAGTCAATCGCCGTAGGATTAGGATTGCGCACCTGCTCCTTGTGTTATTCTTTTTTATCATGACCCTCAAGGCGCGGCGACATGGGGTTTATTTCGCCCTTTCAGCGGGTGTTTCAAATCTCTGGAATTACGGATATATCCTGGGGGTGCTGAAAAATAGAGTTCCGGCTTTCGCCCGGACCGCCGCCGTTTGCGCCCTTCTGATATTTTTACTCATCTTTAACAGGGCTATCCCCTCAGGGACTCTTTACCACATCCTGCGGGTCAGTCGCCCCTTTGGTTTCGGAATAAACAACTCGCGCTATCCCTGGGACTGCGCCACTTTTATGAAGAGTGAAAAGATGTCCGGCAATCTGTTCAATGGTTACGACTGCGGCGGTTATCTTATCTGGAGGCTCAGCCCTGATCTGCGCCCCTGCATTGATAGCCGCGCCGAACCCTTTCCGCCGGCGCTCGTTGAAAGGCATTATCGCATCATTACGGGTGATGAGCCGCCTGATGCCTTTCTGAAGGAATTCAACATCACGATTGCCATGATTGACCTTGAGGACAGGGATTTGCTTTCCCATTTTTATAAAATGGCGGACTGGAATCTCTCCTTTATGGGTCATAAATCCGCCGTTTTCACAAAAATTAAACCTCATAAGGGTGATAAAGAATGATAAGGCGAGGAGCAAGTTTGCTCCGCCTATGGCGGATGATTCTGATTGGGTGTGTGGCGCTGACAGGTTGCGGCGGTTCGCGGGAAAAGGAAGGCGCAAAGGAAATAAAATATGATGCGAACGGGCGCATCATCCTTACTGTTAATAAGGGTCCGATGGAAACTGAAAAAAATGAGATTGAGCGCGCACGGCTTCTCATTGAGATGTTTGAAAAAAAACATCCCGATATACATGTGGTGATGGAGTCATGGGTTTTTACCCCGGAGACATTCGCAGTCCGCGCCGCCGCCAATCAACTTACGGATGTTGTCGACACCTGGGCGACAGAGGGTGAGACCATGCTTAAAAATAATCTCGTCTCTGACATGACCCCTCTTTTGACCGCCTGGCAGGATTTCAA
>JAPLSR010000006.1 GCA_026398545.1 Candidatus Sumerlaeota bacterium
TGCCGCCTCACGCGGCGGGCGCCTGCGCTGGTGGTCGCGATAGACGTTCTCCACCACAACTATGGAATTATCCACAAGTATCCCCACACCTGCGGCAAGCCCCAGAAGTGAAAGGATGTTGATGGACAATCCCGCCGCATACATGGCGTTGAATGTGATAAGGATGGAAACGGGGATGGAGATGACTACTACCATGGCGATGCGCCAGTTGCGCACAAAGACCATGAGCACAAAGAGTGAGAGCAAAGCGCCCATGATTGCCAGTTTGGCGATGTTGTGGAGCAGCTTTTCCAGCGCGGCCGCCTCGTCCGAGACGACTGTCAGGTCAAATCCCGCCGGCAGTTCCTTTTTGAGTTCTAAAATCCTCGCCCGCACAAGATTTGCCATGCGGATGGTGTTGCGGTCTTTCTCTTTTGTGATATTGACCCTGATGGCATTTTTCCCGTTGAAGCGGTAGATGCTTTCCGCTTCCTCCGTCTGGCGGGCTGGAGTGACAAGGGTGCCCAGGGGGAAAAGCCCCATGTCATCCAGACGGAGGTTCAGGAGCTCCTCAATAGTCCCGATTCTGGACTCAATGTGGACATCATGGGATTTTCGCCCCTCGCTCAGAGGCCCAAGCCAGGTTTTCTCCTGCGAGCCCTGGTTGATGGCGTCCACAAGTTTCCGGACATCCAGCCCATAGGCGGTGAGCTGGTCGCTTTCAGTCTCCAGCATGAAATTGGGGCGCATCTCACCTGCGATATCCACCTGGGCGATTCCATCGATGCTCCTGATTCTACGTCGGATGAGGTCGGCGCAGGCGGCAGTGCGGAACTCCTCTCCCACGGGGACGGAGAGGATGAGTTCCATCAGTTGTCCGGCGCTTTCGCTTGTGGAATAGGGGACGACACGGGTCTGGATTTTCTCCCGGCATCCTGCAGTCAATTTATTCATCCTGTCCTGAAGTTCAATGACGCGGAAGCGCATATCCGTTCTGCGCTCAAAATTGGCATATCCCCAGAAGTAACCGGAGCCAGTTGAGGAATACATGTCCCGGACGCCCGGGAGCGAGGCGACCATTTTTTCAATCGCCCGTGTGAGTTCATCATTGGTCTTTTCAGGGGAATAATCCCCCTCCGTGAGGCGCGCGGAATAGAACATGGCGGGGAATGTGATATCCGGCAGGCGCTGGACGGGCAGTTCACGCCATGATATGATGCCAAGGAAGATGAGACCCAGTGAGAACATGAGCGTCAGGACAGGTCGGTTAATTGATATTTTTGTGATATGCATGGCTCACTTTTTTTCCGTTATTCCAATATTAAGTTTCATGGACGGCACGGTTTCCCATGTCTTCATCTTTTCATTCCAGTAGGGTGACATCATTATCCACTGGTCGGGGTCAATCTGCACCTGCATGGGGAGATTTTTGGTAGTTACCTTCCATGTGGCGGTCTCAGCCGGTCCCAGCCAGATTTTGTCGTTGATTGGTTCTTTGGAGGTGGAGAGGCGGACCGGCACGGGCATGCGTCCGGTTCCGAGGTTGGCGATATCAATCTCCACGTTGTAGATGCTTTCATCCTCCTTTTCGCCCTCTGACATCCAGGCGCGATATCCTTTGACCCTGTAAGAGGGGAGACTGGCGCCGCTTTTCATCCAGTAATCAAAGAACCAGTTCATCGGGTCGCCGGTGGTTTCGCGCACCGCCTCCTGGAGGACTTCGGGTGCAATGAAGTTTTTGTGGATTTTATTTTTGAAGCGCTGGAGCATTTTGAGCCAGGTGTCATGCCCCAGGACGAGATAAAGCATCTGGAACACAGGAATATTGCGATTCTCAAGTAGTTCTTCGCGAGTTCTTTTTTCCTTTTCCCTTGCCCTCTGGGGGTCGAAGTGGCTGGCGATTGGTTTAAATTCCCTCGGCGCGAACTTCTGAGTCATTGAGAGACGGTGATTCAGCCCATGAGTAATATTTATTTCCATGAAGGAATTAAGGTCCCAGATGGTGTAATCACCCTGGAGACCGGGACCGCGCATGTCTCTCATAAAAACATTTAACAGCATGTTGTGCTCTATAGTGTCTAAGGAACTGAAAAGCATATCAGACCACCAGGTGGCTTGAGCGCCATACCGAAAGGTGCGCACCTGCATCTTTCTAATCTCCCTCAGCTCCTGGGATTGAAGTGTAATGGTTATGGTTCTTTCGGGTGAGATTCCATACATGGCGCAGAACTCATCAAGGACAGGCTCCGCCAGCTCCATCACTTCCCTGAAGACTTTCTCATTACTTTTCTCCGTGACAAAACGGATTTTGAGCCGGGGGTTTTTGAGAGTGAAGAATACATCCCGCCCCTCGCCAAAATAGGCAAAGTGCACGGAGGATGATACGGTGTTAAGTTCTGCGGGGATATCAAAGACATAGGTTGTCAGGGCATTTCTGCCGCGCCCTGTTTTTTCCACCTTGATGGGTTGGACAGGCGCATCCACGGGCGGGTTGGGATATCCTACGGTGAGGGTGAGGCGGGTGTGCCAGAGATATACTGGAAGTGTGGGGAAGTACCATGATTCCTGACCATCACTGCCGAAGCGTCTGACTTTCTTTTCGATAAAGAAATAACCCTGGGTGCGGAATTGGAGGGTATATTCTCCGACAATAAACATGTTTTTTTGGGTGGGGGCGCGGATTATGAGGTGGTGGGGCGCACCATCAGAGAATGATTTGAATTCCCTTCCCTCTATGAAGAGTTGTGTGTCTCTCTTGACAAAAGGAATCCGACGCCCTTCCAGCAAGATTTCGTCAACAGTTTGAGTCCATCGCCAGAAGGTGTTGAGAATTGCGAGCGTGCCGCTTGTATCGGCATTGCAGGTGAAGGTGAGGTCGGAGATGAGGGACTCCGGCGTCCAGACCTGGTCATCGCGGAGGATTTTGATGGGGAGGATAAGGCGTTGCGGGATGTTCTTTACCTCATAGCGTTTTTGGTCGATAGGTGCGGAGCCATTTGCCGCCGCCCTTTTTTGCGCCTCGCGGGAGGCGAAATAGTTCTGCCAGTAAGGACGCGCAAGGGGCAAACCCGTCTTGGCAATAATCAGGACAGCAAGGATGATGAGGAAGGCATGGCTTCGCCACGTCACATGGGGGTCAATCTTGAGGTCTGCCGCCATCTTCACGAATGTGGGGGCGTGATACCAGTGGCGCCCGTATGTGCCCAGCACCCTGCGCTGGGGCTCCGTCCGCCGCAGGTGATAGCAGGAAAGGACAAGAAAGACGTTGCAGTAAACAAGTGACAGGAGGAGATTGAACCAGTCGCCCCTTCGGGTGAACACAATATGTGGGCTACCTTCCATGGTCCGGAACTTTTGCCAGTAGTTGAAAGAGAACTGGGAGACGAGGGGGACAAAATTATGGTTTGTTCCGTCCGGCGTCTCGATGTACAGAAGATGACTGTTCGCCAGAACGCCCATGCCGGCGAATATGAATCCCAGGATGATAAGCGCCATGAGGTTATTCTTGAAGCAAGTCCGTATCCAGATGGTGATGGAGAGGACGCTTATGAGTCCCGGGACGAAGTAGAAGAGGAGGGTATAAAGGACAAACGCGGCGGGGAAATCTATATCATATTGCAGGCTGAGGATGAAACCAGCGGGGAAGAAGTAAAGAAAGGCAAGAATCATAAGGGATAAAAAGGCGGCGACCATCTGTCCCAGGGCGAGAAAATATGTGGGAATGGGGCGGGGCATGAGGATTGGATGCATCCCTGTCTTGCGGATGCGTCCCATGGAG
>JAPLSR010000307.1 GCA_026398545.1 Candidatus Sumerlaeota bacterium
GAATCTCGTCAATGAGCTGAAAAACAGAAAGATGGACGAGTATTTATAAAACCCTGTGACTTTAGTTATGGTGGTGAATATGGCGAAAACAATACCCTGGGGGCAGGCTCTTGATAGAAGATTGCGGGCGGCGCTGAAGGAAGATGCGGCAAAAAGGGATATTACAAGCCTGAGGCTCATCCCCCCTTGCCGGATTGGACGGGTAGAGTTTATTGCCCATGAAAAGGGCGTGCTTTGCGGAATACGGATTGCAGGGCGCTGTTTCACCCTGATGGATAAAAGGGCGCAGTTCAAAGTCCTTCTCAGTGACGGGGGAAAAGTGGAGGAGGGAAGCGTCATTGCCACCGTGGAGGGAAAACTGCGCGCCCTCCTCGCCTCTGAACGTTTAGCCCTGAACCTTCTCTGCCATCTCTCTGGAATCGCCACCCTCACCTCCAGATTTGTGGAGAAGGTGCGTGAGTTCGGAACGCAAATCTATGACACCCGCAAAACTACCCCGCTCTGGCGGGACCTTGAAAAATACGCCGTGCGTATCGGCGGCGGACATAATCACAGGTTTGACCTATCAGAGGCATATTTCATCAAGGATAATCACATCGAAGCCTGCGGCGGCATCAAAACCGCCCTTGAAGCCCTCTTTCAAAAGAAGAAAGACCGCCGGTCTGTAATTGTGGAAACACGCACCGCCCGGGAGGCGGAGATTGCCTCTCGCTATCCTGTCGATGTAATATTACTTGATAATATGAAACCGGTCGATATAAAAAAGATTCACAAAAAAGTCACCAGGGGGGCGAAGATTGAGATATCCGGCGGAGTTACACTGGAAAATGTTAAGGAATACGCAAGGACGGGGGTGCCCCGGATATCCATCGGTGCGGTAACTCATTCAATGAAATATCTTGACATTTCAATGGAGTTTAAAAATATTATTTAGTTTTTTTTAAACGAAATTTCATGCCCCCTGTTCGGGTAATAACAATATTATGAGTATATACTCCGAAAAAACAATCAAGGAAGTTTTGGACAATCTGGATGCCAGAACTATTTTGCAAACCCTGAACTACCGAACAGAGACAATACAGGAGATTGGCGATACAATTAAGTGCTTCTGCCCAATCCATAAGGAACAGGTCTTTCGCACCCTCATAGTCAGGCTGAAAGAGAAGACTTACAGATGTTCCTACAGCCTCTGCCCCGGCAATAAGGGCGGCGACATTATCAGCCTTTATGCCATGACCAATGGCGTGGATTATGATGAGGGACTGGCTCGGCTGGTCAAACTCATGAACATCAATGTGGAACTTCCCACAACCCAGGAATTCATCGACAAGATGGTTGAGGTGGCGGATAATTATCTCGAACTGGGAGTTATGGATGAGGCATTCCAGGGATTTTCCAAGGTGGTGGAGGTCCAGCAGAACAACATCACCGCGCATAAGGGTCTGCTCGAAATCTACAATATCCAGAAAAAAGATGCCCCTTTCATCAAGGAATTGAAAATTGTGGCAGGTCTTCTCATTGCCAATCGCAATTATGATGAGGCGCTGAATTATTGCACTCAGCTGGTGGAGAAACAGCCTGACTCTATCGACGCTCATAATCTGATGGTCGAATGCCATATAGGCAGGGATGATTATGAATCTGCCATGGGCGAATACATGAATCTGGCAAACCTTTATGAAACCTCAGGCAACTTTGACCAGGCACTTGCCACCTATCGCAAGATTGAAAACTTAGGACTGGACGTCATTGACGTCTATCCCCACATTATCAATGTCCTCGTTGCATCCAACCGGACGGATGAGGCAATCCGCGAAACCATAAAGAGGGCGGAGGGTTTCCACAATTCCAAGGCATTTGACAAAACTCTTGAATGTTATAAATATATTCTGGAGCTTGATTCCTCCCGAAATGACATCCGAAAGATGTACATACAGCTTGCCCTTGAGACCGGTCTTACGGAGGAACGGATTGATGAAGCGCTCCGGATTATCGATGAAATCATCGCACAGCAAGCCCTGGGCGACGCCGTTGAAGCCCTCAATGCCATCATGGCTAAGACGGGGGATAATCCCAAAATTATCTCAAAACTGATAGAAGTCTACCTCCAGCAGGGTCGGGAGGAGGAGGCTGAATCATTGCAACTGCGTCTGGCAGATACCTATGAAACCGCCGGACACTTTGAGGAAGCCCTTATCCCCGTGCAGGAAATCCTCAGAAAAAAACCGGAATCCGCTGAGGCTTTGTACCTGCTCGCCTTGATACGATACAAGTGCAAGGATATCGAAGGGGCAACCGGGGCTTATGAAAAAATTATCGAAATCCACAAGAAGAACAACGCAATTGACAAGGCGGCGGCGGTCTATAATCAATTGATTGAAATCTCGCCGCTGGAACTCTCCTTTAAGGAACAGCAGATCGACCTCTACGTCTCCGCCAATCTGCCGGACGCTGCCTTTGAAAAGGTTCTCGCCCTCCTCGAATTCCTCGAATCAAGGAAAGAACATGATAAACTCATAGAAAAACTGCGCTTCGCCCTGACTTTGAAACCCGACGCCGATGACATCATAATCCGCCTGGCAGACATCCTGTATCGTCTCAAGCGCTTCACCGAGGCGGCTAATGAATATTATCACGCTTATGAGGTGCTACGGCAGAAACAGAAAACGGAACAGGCATCCACCCATCTCATGCGCTGCCTCGATATCAATCCTGAAGACCGCAGAGCCCTTTACGGTCTCGGCGAGACCTTTATGGAGGTTGGCGACCAGCGCAAAGCCATCAAGTATTTCAAAAAACTCACCGACATTTATCATAATGAGAATGCCCTCGAGGAGGAGGAAAAGGTCCTCCAGAAAATCATAACCATCCAGCCGGATGACATGACATCGCTCAATCGCCTTGCCGAGGTTTATGAAAAACTCGGCTTCGAAAGTGAGGTCGTGGCAACGTGTGAAAAAATTACTCAACTTTACCTCGAGAAGGAGGCTTATAACAAGGTCATCGAAATATGTAAACAGATTCTGAGGCTGAGACCGGATAATATCCCCGCCTATGAAAAACTCATCAGTGTTTATGAACGTACCAACCGCAGAAGTGAGGCAATCAACCTCTTGTTCAAGCTGGCAGATATTCACAGCCGTAGCGATAACCTCGCCAAGGAGGAAGAGTGTTACGATGCCATTCTGAAAAAGGATAATGCCAATGTTGAGGCGCGGCGACGATATATCTTCCTGCTCCTGAAACTTGGCCAGAAATCCGCCGCCTTCAAAGAGGCCTCTGTCCTCTCTGACCAGTACACCACGCACCGGCAACCGGAACTCGCTATCGAACTTTACACCGGTCTCCTTGAATCCAACCCCGATGAAACCCCGCTTAACCTGCATCTCCTGGAGCTGTACAAGAAGACCGACCAGATACCTCAAATAATCAATCAGCTTAAGCGTCTAATCACCATTTTTACTCAACATGACCAGCAGTCCACCGTGGCAGATTATTACGCGGAACTCATTAACTATGACCCCAAGGATGTGGAATACCGCAACCAATTAATCGTCTCGCTATTGCAGATTGAACGCAAGAACGAAGCCATGAAGCAGTCCATGGACCTGGCTGACCTGCACCTGAAAGAGAATCGACTCGATGATGCCGATGCCGTCTTTCACAACATGCTGGGCATTGACCCGGAAAATCAGGAAGTTTATCGCAAGTTGATTGACCTGAACCGTTCTCGTGGAAAGATGGACAAGGCTGTTGACCTTATCAAGACGTTGTCCGGCCTCCAGCAGAAAACGGGAGATACACTTCCCGCCATTGAAACCCTGAAGGAAATCTTTGCAATCGACGCTTTGAATGTGGAAACCTACCGCCAGATTATCGCAATCCAGAAGGAAATCGGGCTGGCAAATGAGTGCGTTGAGACATATATTGCCCTCTCTGATGTCCTGAACAACACGGGCAACCTTGAGGAAGGAATGAGGACACTTGAGGAGGCCATTACGCTGAAGCCGGAGGATATCCCCCTTCGGCGCAAGTTATTCACTGTCCATCTCCAGAGCGGCAATACCACCCGTGCCATAGAAGACCTCTTCTTTATCTGTGACCTCCTTGCCAAGGAGGAACATTATCAGGAAGTCCTGAACATCCTGGCGGAGATTCTTGAGATTGACCCGGGGAACCTCCAGACGAGGAAGCGGCGGGCGGAGACGTATGCTCTGATGGGTGATGAGAAAAAGGCTCTGGCTGAATTTCTGAAACTTTCCTCGGATATCGACACGGGTAAAATTTCCATGACGGGGATGGCGGTTCCACGCCAGGTCAGCGCTCCAGAAATCACCATGGTCGAACTCCCCATAATGGAGGAATACACCTTTGAGAATTTTGTAGTCGGCACCCACAACAACTTCGCCTATGCCACCTCTATGGCTGTTGCAAAGGCACCCGCGCAGAATTATAAACCACTCTTCCTGTGCAGAGATGTCGGCTTGGGCAAGAATCAACTCATCCATGCCATCGCCAATTACATCAAAAACCACAGGTCGGATATGAAAATCCTTTATACAAATTCAGAAGAGTTCACCTCCCAGCTTATAGATGCCATCCAGAACAACACGATTCTCCAATTCCGCGCCCGTCACAAGACCATAGACCTGCTCCTTCTGGACGATGTGCAGTTTCTCGCGGGAAAGGAACGAGCGCAGGAGGAATTTTTCCACCTTTTCAACACCCTCTTCCAGGCAAAAAAGCAAATCGTGATCACGAGCGACCGTCCGCCCAAGGATATCGCGCATCTTGAAAAAAGGCTTAAGTCCCGCTTCGGCGCAGGTATCATTGTGGATATCCAGCCGCCCGACCTTCTCACGCGTGCCGCCATCCTGAAAAAGGAGCACGACCATATCCCCGATGTGGAAATCAGCGATAATATAATTAATCTGATTGCCGAAAAGGTGGATACCAATATCCGCGACCTGAAGGGCGCCTTCAATCAAATCATCGCCCGACACCGCATTACAAACCAGCTCATCACAGAAGAAATGGTCATCCACTCCCTCGATAGCATATTTGAAAAGGTCTAATGAGGCAATTGCAGGAGACCCCCCCGGCGTTCAAAGCAGATTTATGAATTGATGGGAAAATTCTCTCTTCAAGGAGAGTTGTCAGATCTGAATGAAACCATTTTTTCTTACTTTTCCCTTTGAAAGACAGCAGGAAAGATAATGCGGACGGTGGTTCCTTTGCCGGGCTCGCTGGCGATTGAGATATCACCGCCCATGCCCTGAAGAATGCCATATGTGACAAAAAGACCAAGCCCTGTCGCCTCCCCTTCCTTTTTTGTTGTGAAAAAGGGGGCGAAAATATTCCCCATGATTTCTCCGGGAATCCCGCATCCTGTGTCCTCAATCACCACCTCAATATTCTTTCCCCTCTGAGGACCGCCATCCAAAAAGCGACTCCACGCGCGAATCTCACCCCCGTCAGGCATGGCATCCTCAGCATTCCTGAATATGTTCAAAAGGACCTGCCGCACCTGGTCGGGCGAGAGAAGCGGCTGTGGCATTTCCTCCTCAAGGTCGACCAGAACACGGATACCCTTGCCTTCCAGGTTTTTGCTCATGAATTCAACCAGGCGGGTGATTTCCAGATTGACATCCGTTGGAACCGACACCGGCGCCGAGGGACGATAAAGGTCAAGAAGGGTGCGCACGATTCGGGCGATGCGGGCAAGCTCCTCATTGATGATTACCAGAGGCTGCATGTTGAGTCCAAGGGATTCAAGGCGCGCCTGATGTTTTTGCAATTCATCCGTGAACAGACGCAGATAATTTTTGATGATGCCGAGGGGGTTATTGATTTCATGTGCCATGCCAGCCGCCAGTTTTCCGCTTGCGGCGAATTTCTCGGCGACTACAAGGCTCTTGTGCGCCTCCTCCAGCTGGCGGGTGCGTTCCTTGACTTTTTCCTCCAGTTCATCGGTAAAACGCCTGACACGTGTGAAAAGATGGCTGTGTTCAACAGCCACAGAGAGGGCGGTGGCGATTTGCCGGAGAAGTCCAAGCTCTTTTTCCCCGTAAAAGTTCACCCGCATGTGCCCCAGAGTGAAAGCCCCGTTGACGCCCGAGGCTGATAACAGGGGAAGGGACACGCTTGAATGGATGCCCCGCTTCAGGAGTTCCTCATCACCAGGAGTTTCGTGCTGGCTGGATAAATCCTGCCTCAAGAGCGGCTCCCGCGTCTGAAGAAGCCTCTCCAGGACGGAACCTGTCAGGGGAAGTCTTCTGCGCGCCTCATCCTCCGGCAACGGTGGATGAATAATGGAATTATAAAAATATCCATCCTCCTCTGCCATAAGTGAGACGGCGGCATAATCATAATCCACAATCTTTTTCAGCTCAACAGCGAGTATGTGAAATATTTTATCAAGCTCGAGGGCGGAATTTACCGCCTGTGTGATTTCATGAATGAGGGCAATCTGCCCAGCCTTTTCTCTGACTTCCACCACAATGCTCTGGAGCTCTCCATAGGTCTTTTTGAGTTCCTCCGCCATTTTGTTGAATCCCTCGGCAAGGTCTTCGATTTCATCACCGGTCCGGATTCTGACGCGGCTATCCAGATTGCCTGAGGCGATTTCTAAAATCCCCTTATGCAGGGTCTTGATGGGATAAACAATCCTGTTCGAGAGATAAAGCCCTATGGCAAGAAGAGCCACAACCATGATAAGCCCGAACACGGACATGCGCCACAACAGGAGATTAATCACCACCGCCACATCACTGACATCAAATGCCACAAAGGCGAACCATTCAAAATTGCTCCGCTTTTCCCTAAAGGCAATGAGCGATGGGTTGACGGAACAAAACGCAATGATATCCTTTGTGTGACCGACTTCCTGTGTGGGGAACCAACAGCAATACTCACTCCTCAGATGGGAAAAATGTGATTGAAGAACGGGTTGATATTGGAACCCATTCTGCGAGGCGAGGACAAGACTGCCACGGGATGATAACACCCCGACCGCCCACTGCTCTGAACTGCGTATGATGGATTGTTCAGGAAACAGATGCTCAATGGAAAGGACTCCAAGAAGCATTGCCTGCGGGGAAGCCTCCTGTGACAACTCCGGACTGATGGGCATGGCAAAAATCAGGAGTGTTCTTCCCCTTTGGTCGGATGGATGTTCCTCCGCCATGTAAACCATGCCAGCCGGCATGGCGGTTGAGTCTTTCCACCACTCCCGCTCCCCAAATCCCCCTATGGGAGTGATGGTGGAGGCAAGCGCCTCCCCCTTCAACGAGGCAACAACAATCCCATCCCCCACAGACATCCTGTTTTTGACAAAATTGTGCAGTTGGGTCTCCAACTCCTTGCGCGCCTCTGCTTTCTCTGAAGATTGGAGAATAGACTTGCAAAGGGTGAGGATTTGCCGGTCAGATGAGAGCTCAAGGAAGACCTCGCGTTTGTTGTGCAAGGATTCTTCGACCAGCTTTGAAAGCTGAAGGGCGCGCCCTTCAAGATAGCCCCCGATGGTGGCGTCCATGGCAATGAGACTGCCCCAGTAAGTCTGGAGCGTTCCGATAATTGCGGGGACAATGCTCACGATAAGGATGACAAACATTATCCTTTTACGGAGCGTGCGTGAAAGGAGAGCCATGATTTTTTCACCAGAATGCCCTGCGCTGACAAGCCCTTTATCGAACCCAACGAGCCACTACGAATATGGAGCAAACAGGCGAGTCTGACCCCCTTTAAACCTTTAAAGTCCCGCTAAGTCCGCGAGGACTTGAGGTTGGCTTGATGGGCATGTTTGGCAGTTCCTTCAGGTCGTGCGCTTTGCCAGCAATTCTCGAACTTTAGGGACGAGTTCGTTCGGAATCTCCATGAATGTCTGGGAGGAGTCTTCGTATGCGGCTTCGTCCTCGGCAAAAGATTCTTCTTCCGACTGGGTCTCGTAGTGCTCGAGGACCCTCTGAACCTGTTCGTCGTCCCAACCTGGAGGAAATTTATTTTGTTTCATCACCGAACACCCGCAGAAGTTATTCACTGTAAACGCATTTATTTTATAGGCTGAACCACGCAGGGTTGGCAAGCCCTTTATCAAACTCAACGAACCATTATGAATATGGAGCAAACAGGCGAGTCTAACCCCCTTTAGCACGGGGAAACATGGGGAGGGAATAATATAAATGATTTTCCCCGGTGAACCCAGTGTCCCCTGTGGTTAATCCGCCTGAGGCGGGTTCTTTTTGTTAGGTTTTCTAATCACCGCGCAGGATTACCATTCCCCAGCCGGAGGGGTCTATCCAGTTCATGCCGGTGCCGTTCCACATGATGGCGCGTCCGGGCTCATTGCCCGCCGGAGCCCAGTCGCCCCTGTCAAGGTCGTTCACGGCGGCATCCAGTCCAATGAGCATACCGTTTGCAAGTTCCACCTTGCCAAATTCCTTCAGCGGTATCGATTCCTCAATGGTGTATCCGTCCGGTATTTTTTTGAAGGCGACCTTTGCATCAGTGATGATGCGGTCGGCGTGAAAAAGGAAGGCGATGGGTTGGTTTTTCTCATACGTTGGGGCGATGCCCAGCTGGAAATCCACCTCCTTGTTAAGGACGGTGCGCCGCGCAGGTCCGCCAAAACCGAGATAAAGCTCAATCATATCTCCCTTCCAGATTAGTTTGTCAGGATAGGGATTATACACGGGGTCATCATCGGTGACGCGCGCCGCTATAAAGACCGTGTCCTTTGTGAACCAGAGATAGACCCTGCCGGATGCCTCTGCAGGCGTCCATCCCTCAGCCCCGCGGACAATCTGCTCCTTTCGCCCGATAAACATTGCGGGGACATCGCCCCACTCATCAAGGTTGCCGTCCACAATCGGGGATTTCTCCCGCAGGGGCGCCACACAGACCTGAAAGGGTTTGCTTTCATATTCGCAAAACTTCAGAGACCAGGCGGTGGGTTGCGTATAGCCCTCAAGAATCCTGCGCTCCAGCGGGATGTCCACCCTGCTGGTTTCACCCGCCTTGATAGTTACCGGTTCGGTTGACGCAAGTTTAACCGGCGTGGGAGACCCGGCATCCTCCAGATGAATCGCACCCTTTAAGTTCAGTGGCGACTGGTTGAGGATGGTTGCCTGTATGATGAGATTTTGCCCCTCAAGATAGGGGCGGAGATTGAGTGTGATGACAGGGAGGATTTCAATCTCAGTTTTCCGCTCAATGCGGGCTGTTTGAGTTGTGCACCCATCGGCGCATCTGACCTCGGCTGAAACCGTGATTTCATGCCTGCCGGCGGGGATTCCTTCTTCCGATGAAAGTTCACCTTTTGTTGTATCCCATGTCAGTCCCTTCGGCACACCCACCCTGATTATGCGAATATCCGTCTTTCCGAGGAGCGGGTCCATCGCAAGTTTCAGCGATTTCTTCTCGCCGGCATTCATATAAATCTTCTCCGGTTCAAGGCGGATGCCCGCCTCAGGGAGATAGGTCAATCTGTCCACGGAATGGATGAAGCGAGGCTGGCGGTCAATCTCTACGGCGACCTTGCGCGTGCGCCGGGCGGGGTCTGGCGGGGTTCCAAGCGGCTGAACTTCAGTCTCTCCATATGGATGAACAATCTTTACATCCTCCGGCTTGCATACAAACTCAATTGTTTTTTTTATTTTGTCTTCGCGATTTAGCCACGCCGCAAGAATCCACTCTGCAAGTTTCTCATCAAAAAAGAGAACCGACTCAAATTGCTCAGCGGGGCGAGAGATGCGCCCCACCGCCCTCTTGAAGTCTACCTCCTTGACCATGGTCCGGTAAGCGTTAAATGCCATCTTCGGTTCCCACCCCGCCTCAACAAGACCGAGTTTGCTGTCCCAGGTTTCCGCTGGTGAGTCATTCCAGTTCTGGAGGTCAAAATAGAAAAATCGCTTCACCCCGCATGCAAGACACAGGAGCTGGTTGCGCACGACGAGGGCTGCCTGCCTGTGATACGATTCAGGTTTATTCTCAATCATTCCGGAGACGCCTGATTCGCTTATCCAGATAGGTTTCTCATCGCCCCAGCGCCGCATGAATGCCCTGATATCTGCGATTTCAGCCGGCACCTCCTTCTCCGGCGGGGCATTGCGATAATAATGATAATCAAATATGTCAAAATAATCTTTACAACCGAGCTGGTAAAGACAACCGACAAATTTTTTGTCCCACTCGCCAAGAGGTGCGATGACGGGCGCACAGACCTTGCAGTCAGGGTCGGCGCGTTTCGCCGCCTTATAGGCGACCTTCAGGAGGCGAGCATAATAATCGGCATTCGGCTCAGGCGCCCAGAAGGGAAGAATATTCGGCTCATTCCATACAGACCAGTATGTAAAATGGTCCTTATAGCGCTTCACGGTCTCATACACGTAATTGCCGAACATCTCAAACTCATCGTCATTGAGCGGGGCGTTGCGGTCCTTCCACCATGCGGCGCCGTAACAGAGAATGGGGTAAATCTGGATGCGGCGCTCCTCGAAAAATTTCACAATCTTATCTGGCGTGGAGAAATCAAATCGCCCCTTCTCCGGCTCAATCACGTGCCACCACCAGTCCGAGCGGTCCCACATGACACCCAGCTGCTTCATAAGTCCAATGCGCCTTGCGACGGTGGTCTCAAGCTCATTGGGGATGTGAAAAACCTTTGTCCCGTTCAGGGCAAAGAAGGATTTCTCCTGCGCCTCCTTCCGCGGGTCGTCAATCCTGACTGCCCCAATTGCCACGCTCAGGATTAACGATAGAGCGAGAGTCATAATAAAAATATCGATTCTTTTTCTCACCATCTTTCATCTCCCATTATAAAAATTCAAACGGGGCTTGACGAACGTTCCGGCTCAGGCTTGAGCGTTCCTTTTTCCGAAGATGTGGATTTTCCCTGCGATGATGAGCGCCTCCACGAGAAGCCAGATGGAAAGAAACAGTAGAGAGCAGTTGATGGCGAACTGCACCTGCGTCATGGTTTCAATCACGCCACCCGTGCGCAATTTCATCACATAATCACGCACATTCAAAAGAAGGCTCCACTGGGTCATTACCATCATGAACAGGCAGGGGAAAAAACTCACCCACCAGAAGGAACCTGTCCGCGCCAGCCAGACCGTCAGGCCGAGGAGCGCCAGCGCCGCAAGGAGCTGATTGCTGCTCCCGAAGATACCCCAGAAAACCCGCCAGAGCGGTTGAGGCGCTCCGCCTATGGAAACCGGCGGGACAAGTAGGACAAGCGCTGGAATGGCAAGCGTCAAGAATGTGGCTACCCATCTCCCGCCCATCCCCTTCCACCCGAATGCCTCCATCAGTACATAACGGGCAAGACGCGTGCAGACATCAAGCGTGTCAAACACAAACGTTGCAAAACACAAAAGGGCAAACTGGTAAAGCATCCGGTAGCCCGCATCTGCAGCAAGGGATTCGCTCACACGCCAGACGGGTGAAAAGATGCGCCGGGCAAAATCTGCAATCCCCGCCGCATAGATTGCGTCCGGCTTTCCTGCCGGTTTCGCCACAATCATGATGGTGGCAAGGCTGATGCAGGCAAACAGGGTTTCAAGGAGCATGCCGCCATAGGCAACAGGCTGTGCATCGCGCTCGCGGTCAAGCTGTTTGCTTGTTGTGCCACTGGAAAGAATGCTGTGGAAACCGGAACACGCACCGCACGCCACGGTGATGAAGAGTATGGGGAAAAGGGGATACCCGCCAAGGGCAGGCGACGCCCGCCAGCCGGTGAAAAAGGGATAACGAATTGTGTGAACGCCCATCAGGGAACTCACTATAATGCCCAATCCGCCAAAAAGCATGACCAAATACAAAAAATATCCCCCGAGCTCGCCGCGTGGTTGAAGGAGAAGCCACAGCGGCACCATCGCCGCAACAAAACAATAAATGAGAAGTGTATATCCCCACGCCATCTGGGGATTTTTGACAATCCCAGATATGTCTAATGGCAGATACACACCTGCGACGATGGAAACTAAAACGAGCGGGAGAAAAATCGCCTTGGCGCGCGAGGGACGGATGCGGGTGTGACGCAACACCGCCCCCATCATGAAGGCAAGACCGAGATACAACATGGAGGAGGTCGCCACAGCCGGTCCCGGCGCCTGCGCCCCCGCCACGCTCGCCTTTTGAACAAATGTCCCAGCCGTTACATCCGTGAATGCCACGATGACATAGACAAGCGAAAACCACACGAAGATTAAAAACAACGTGTGTGAGCGGGGGTTCATATACTGGCGGATGAGGGCGGCAATGGACTGCGCCCCGTGACGCACACTCCCCACGAGCGATAGAAAATCATGAATCCCGCCGATGAAGATGCCCCCAAGAATAATCCATAACCACGCCGGACCCCAGCCGAAGTAAATCGCCGCAAGGATGGGACCGACAATCGGTCCGGCGGCGGCAATTGCGGAAAAATGCTGGGGAAGGAGAATCGCGACCCGCGCAGGCTCATAATCTATTCCATCCCGCTTTGTATGGGCAGGGGTGTTCCGCTCTGAGGTGAGCCGACATGCGCGCGCCAGCGCCCCGCCCACAATGCGGTAAGCCAGAAGAAGCACCACACACGAAACAAGAAGGAAAATCAAAAGTTGCATTGGAGACCTTCTGAAAAATTAGTGTCCGGGACTTTATGCAAATCTGTTCATATCCAGTAATAAAAAAAAGACACACATGAGTATTATGCAAGAAATTTTTGTTAACCCTTTTGTGACTTCGTATCCTAATGGTGAATCATTCAAAACCCGTTATTTCTGATAGTCCGGGCATACCACTCATAACTCAGTTTTGGAATTCGCTCAAATGTCTCATAATTGACAAAAATGATGCCGAACCTCTTGGTATATCCGTACCCCCATTCAAAATTATCCATGAGCGACCAGACAAAATATCCCTTCACAGGGATTTTTTCCCGAATGGCGCGATGGACGCCTTTCAGGTGGGCGTTCAAGTATTCAATCCGCGCATAATCCTCAACGCGACCAAACTCATTGACATCATCGGGCCAGGCGCAGCCGTTCTCCGTAATGAAAAAAGTGCGGGGATGATAAAGGTCATTGATTATGCGACAGCCCCAGTAAATCACATCCGATGTAATTTGCCACCCCATGTCCGTCCTCGGGAAATAAGGCTCAAAAAGTCTGCCGCCGTAACGGGCATGGACGACCTGTGAGGCGGCATAAACGTTGAATCCGAAGAAGTCTAAGGGCTGATGAATGGTCTTCATGTCACCGCGCCTGACCTCGGGGACATCCCTGCCAAGCGCCTCCCAGTCCGCCGCGGGATATTTCCCCTTGAACAGCGGGTCCATCATCCAGGAATTGTGCTTGATAAAAAAACGCCGCGCCGCTTCGATATGCTCCTCTGAGCCATAAAACGGCAGAGGGATGCCCGGGCAATGGACAATGCCCACCTCTGGCTTCAACCTGGCGCAAGCGCGAATAACCTGAGCGCCCAGACCATGTGCCAGAAGTAGATGGTGAGTTACCTGGCGGATTACTCTTTCCGGCTCTTTTGCGCCGGGGGCATGTATACCTGTGCGATGTCCCAAGTCAACAATGCAGGGCAATTCATTAAAGGTTGCCCAGAATTTCACACGGTCTCCAAACCTCCTGACCACCGTGGCGGTGTAATCCCGAAAGGCGTATGCAGTATCCCGCGACCGCCAGCCTCCCTTTTCTTCAAGGGCGTAAGGGAGGTCCCAGTGATAAAGGGTGATAAAGGGCTTTACCTTCCGGGCAAGAAGCCCATCCACAAGGCGTTCATAGAAATCCAGACCCTTTTCATTGACGGCGCCGGCGCCAGCGGGAAAGATGCGAGGCCAGGCCATGGAAAAGCGATAGGCATTGATGCCCAGGTTTTTTATCAGGTCAAGGTCCTGTTCAAGGTGGTGATAGTGGTCACAGGCGAAGCGGGGCGATTGCCCGTTTTTCACGGCGCCAGGTCGTTTAGAAAACACATCCCAGATAGAGAGCCCCTTGCCATCTTCCTCCGCGGCGCCTTCAATCTGGGCGGATGCGGTCGCCGCCCCCCACAGAAATCCCCTCGGAAATCCGTAATACACCATGACAAACTCCCTTTACTTATGATTTTTATAATTTCAAGAAACGCACATAAATATTAATTAAACTGGGTGGTTATTTTTTTATAACAAGAAACATGGTGACGATATCGCTGATGTCTATCTTTCCATCACTGTTGGCGTCGGCGGGCAAAAGCTGCTGGGAAGTCAGGGGCGCTTTCCCGAGGATGTGATTCTTGACGAGGTCAACATCGGCGGAATCCACGACCCCATCGCCATTAACATCGCCCAGGACGGAAACTTGTATTTTCACCAAATCCGTCATTTCGCCGAACCATGTCTGCGGGTCTTTGAGCATCCGGCATTGGAACATATAATTCCCCGCCGTTGTCGGGGCGTCTATTGTAAAGGTAAATGTCTTGGTTTCAGACGTGGCAATCGAATCGCTTTCCAGCAGAGGCGCTTTTTGAATCCCCCAAAGATTGGATGGATTGGCGATTATGCCCAGATAATACCCACCGGCATTCGTCCACGTATTGGTTCCCGTGTTTTGCATAACAACCGTTGCCTGATATTGCCTGCCTGCGATTAAAGAATCGGGGACGGACTGCGAAATAAAATGTGCATTGTCCGGAAATTGCTTTGTGGATTCATAAGCCCCCATATCGCAGGACAGCCCTTGCGGGCGTCGCACGCCTTGAATATCGAAAGCAGGGGCGCCTGAATTTGTGCCTGTGTCAATGCACGGCGAGGCATCCTGCAGGTGAAAGTCCCATGTGGAAACATCCCCGGATGTATTGATAAAAAGCGGCTCTGCCTTTATATTCCCATTCGTTCCGTCTGATTCACCAAAACATGAATAGGATATTGAAGTTGTGCCATAATAAAATATATCACCTGAGTTTTTATTATTCCAAACTATGCAGTTGGTTATCGTGCCACAATTAAAAATCCCCCCGCCATCAGAAGCCGAATTAGAATACACCGTGCAGTTGATGATGGTGCCAGAAGAATTATAAATCCCCCCGCCAAAATATGACGCCGAATTGGAATACATCGTGCAGTTGGTGATGGCGCCCCCTGAATTATAAATCCCCCCGCCATATGAATAGTCACCTGTTGCCGAATTGGAATACACCGTGCAGTTGGTTATCATGCCATACCCATTATAAATCCCACCGCCATCACCTGACGCCGAATTGGAATACACCGTGCAGTTGGTGATGGTGCCACCCCCATTACAAATCCCCCCGCCATAAGAAGCCGAATTGGAATACACCGTGCAGTTGGTGATGGTGCCTTCATTATTATCAATCCCCCCGCCATCAGAAATCGTTTTTCCGTTTATAACGTGAAATCCGTCAATATACCCGTAATTTTTTACACATTGATAAGAATTATTCCCATCTATTATGGTGGGATTATTTTTTATATCTCTCTCTGTTATGAGATTCTCGCTTCCCGCAAAACCACCTATTAATTTAACCCTTCCTGGGATTACAATAACCTTTCCTTCCAAATAGTTACCTTTTGCCACCCATATTTCAAAAAAATCATCCCCTGCTGACTCTATAGCTTTTGTTATTGATGTATAGGCATTCGCCCAGGAAGTTCCATCTGTATTATTGCCTGTTTTGCTCACATAGAGCCTCTTTGGAGGAAGGGGGGCTGATGGTAGATAATCATCAGGAGATTCATAAGCGCCCATGCACACCTTTCCATCGCCGCCCGGGCGTGGTCTCCCTTCAATATCTGTCGAGGGGGCATTTTCCTGCGTTCCATTATCAATGCAGGGGGAGCCATTTTGCAGATGGAAATCCCAGGTGGAAATATCCCCTGATGTATTTACAAAAAGCGGATTTGCTTTTATATTCCCACTCGTTCCAGCTGATTCACCAAAGCAAGAATAGGATACACTGAATAATCCAGATATATCACATGAGTTTTTGTTATTCCAAACTATGCAGTTGGTGATCGTGCCATAATTACAAATCCCCCCACCAACTATTAAAGCTGAATTGGAATACACCGTGCAGTTGGTTATCGTGCCAGACTCATTATCAATCCCCCCGCCACAATATGACGTCAAATTGGAGAACACCGTGCAGTTGGTGACGGTGCCATCCACATTATAAATCCCCCCGCCTTCCCCCCCTATCGAATTGTAATACACCGTGCAGTTGGTGATGGTGCCAAAAGCGTTATAAATCCCCCCGCCATCGTTTAATGCCGAATTTGAATACACAGTGCAGTTGGTGATCGTGCCAGACTCATTATCAATCCCCCCGCCA
>JAPLSR010000481.1 GCA_026398545.1 Candidatus Sumerlaeota bacterium
TGGGGATATAATAATTATGGACAATGCAACGTCACTTCTCCGAACAGCGGTTTTGTGGCGGTTGCGGCGGTATATGAACACAGTCTGGGTCTGAAGGCAGACGGCTCGATTGTCGCCTGGGGGTATAATGATTATAGACAATGCAATGTCCCGTCACCGAACAGCGATTATGTGGCGGTTGCGGCAGGTTATAGTCACAGCCTGGGCATAAGGGAGTCGGGCGCCTCGCCAACACAGACACCGATACCAACATTGACCCCTACACCAACGCCAACAAAAATTCCTGCTAATACAGCGCCCAGTGTGCAGGTGATGACACCTCCCAGCCCGGCAAGTGGATTTATCAGTATTAATTATGTTCTTCGTGATGCCCAATCTGATCATGTCAATTTAGAGGTTTGGTTCAGCATTAATGGCGGAAGTTCTTTTATCCCTGCATCCATGGGGCTTGGTGGCGATGGAATTACCAATCTGGAAACAACTTTCAACAGCGTTTTACATACTTATATATGGAATACCAATTCTGATATAGGTTCACAACTTGCGGATAATGTAAAAATCAAAATGAGAACCTTTGATGGCGATCTTTATAGCACAAAATCTACAAGCGGCATATTCACGGTGGATAACCGCGCCTCACTTCCTGAAATAACGGGAATTGTTAAAGACATCCGAAGCGGCGAGATTATCAAAGGCGTTCTTGTTGAATTGTTGAGCGATATCACAGGGGAATTGATTGACAGCGATGTAACAGATACGAGCGGAAAATATACCGTTTCTGCTCCTGATGGTAATAATGTACTGAAGATCAAATTCAGTAAGGTGGGTTATGACCCAAAAGAAATCAGGGGATTTACCGCCCCGATGATAATGAATATAAATCTTAATCCTGGGACACCTCTTTCACCGACAGGTTTGATAGCTGTTTCTGGAGCCAGCGAGGTGCTCGTGCGCTGGAATCCCAACATGGAATCCGACTTGGCTGGATATAATGTCTATCGGGATACAACAACTACAGGGACATTTACAAAAATAAACATCGCTCTGGTGAAAGAAACATCCTATAGAGATACCTCTGCCATGTCAGGGAATGAATATTACTATAAGGTAACCGCGGTTGATAAGGATGCCAATGAGAGTTTGCCTGCCGGACCGGTCAAGGCTGTTTCGGGTCTTGTTATTGTCACTGTGCCGGATATTTCAGGCGAAAAGGGCACATGCGTGCGTATTCCCATTAATGTGGATAATGCAGCCGGAATCAATCCCTGGGGCATAGACATAGATTTCAGATACAATGCCACCCTCGTTGATACTGTAACATCTGGTGTTAAGATCGAACGGACGGCTGTTACATCAAACGTGTCTTTTATCGCCAATACTCAGGAGCCGGGCAGGATCAGGATTTCATCCATCGGGCAGGCAGATACACTAAGAGGCGAGGGGCATCTCTTTGATATTTATTTGTGGCTACGTCCTGATGTCCCCGAGGGGATTTGTGGTTTGTTAAATTTTGCAGAGGTTAAGTTCTATAACGAGGTTCCGGCATTGATACCTGCTGACTACACAGACACGGGATTAATGTGTGTGAGCATAGAATGTATGCAGGGAGATTTAAATGGAGACAAGATGGTGGACAGTGCTGATGTTATCATTGCCTTAAAAATGGCTGTGGGCTTAATTATCCCAATAGATTGCCAGATGCAGTCGGGTGATATAAATGGCGATGGCGTTATTGATAGTGCGGATGCCTTGATGATTCAACGACTGTCTGTTGGATTACCGATTAATCCCCCTCAACAGGGACAGGGAAGTGAAAAATCGTCAATAAAAGATATGACTCTTCGTTCTTTACTTGGTAGGAAACAAGCAATATCAATTCAAGTTGGGCAGGGGCAAACTTCTCCTGGGGGCTATGTATTTATTCCTGTAGAAATTAGCGATGCAACAGGATTAAGCGGGCTTGATATGACAATTGGTTATCCTTCCGATCGCTCCACAATCATTCTTGATTCAATCAATTCTGGCTCATTAACGGGTAATTTCCAAAAGACTTTTTATTATGGCAGCGGCTATGCTAAAGTCAGTATGAGCAGTCAAAGCGCATTGACGAGCGGAAGCGGAAGCCTGGTTGTTCTCAAATTCAGGGTATCATACACTGCGCCTGCGCCATCGGCCATATCTATCACATTAAACGATATAAAACTTAAGGGGCAATATGGAGATAGTTTTGATTGGTATAGCACCATTCAAAAATCGGATGGAGAAATCCAAGTGTTATCCACAATTCTCACACAAAAGGATTTCACTGATTTCCTGCTTGGGAAAACCAAATCTCTATATGGCGATCTCAACGGCGATGGCAAAGTTGATGTTGCCGATCTCGTTACATTAATCATCAATCAACCGTAATTGTGGAAATGATTGAAATCAATTTTCAGGGGGCGGGGCGGCTCGCCCCTTGATTTATTTTGTCATAATGTGCAAAATCGGATTTTCAATCCTGTTAATCCTGTCAATCCTGTCTAACCTCTTTTTCATGTTCAGGGATTATGATAGAATTGAGTCATGCACCCATCCATGCTTTCTCCTTGTGAAATCCATTGAGATGAGCTCTTTCTTCTTTATAACTTGGATTAAATTCTAACAGCATTGGTGAATATTCTATGGAGAAAAAAACTGAGCTTCGTGAGAGACTTCTTGCCAATATGGACTCGCTTGCAAAAGAGGAGGTTGAGACGAGTCATTTCATCCACTCCAACCCCGAGCCCGGCTGTGAGGAGTTCAAAGCGGCGGCTCGCCTGACGGATGACCTTGCGAAACACGGTTTCATTATTGAAAAACCTGTGGGCGGGATGGAAACCGCCTTCAAGGCGCATGTCTCAGGCAAGACTCCCGGACCGCGCATAGCCTTCCTCGCCGAATATGACTCCTTGGGACTCCTCGGCCATGCCTGCGGACATAACTTTATCGGCACAGTCTCCACCTTTGCCGGCATCGCCCTGCAACCGCTCATGGGCGAACTGAACGGCGCCGTCATGGTCATAGGAACGCCCGCCGAGGAGACATGGGGGGGTAAAATCATCCTTTTGGAAAACGGCGTCTTCAAGGATGTGGATACAGCCATGATGATTCATCCAAGCAATGAGACTCGTATGCAGGCGCACTCCCTCGCCGCCCAGGTCGTTGAATTCACCTTCCACGGGAAACCCGCTCATGCCGCCGCCATGCCCTGGCAGGGGATAAACGCCCTTGATGCCCTCATTCAGATGTTCATCTCCGTTGACCAGATGCGGAAACAACAGCGCCCGACCGTCCGCACACCGGGCGTCATCAAATATGGCGGTGAACGTGCAAATGTTGTGCCAGAGCGGGCAGTGGGGCAATTTTCCTGCCGGGGGGAAGATTATGAGGAGCTGCTGGAGGTCATCCGGCGAGTCAATAACTGCGCTGATGGGGCGGCGCTTGCCACCGGCACAAAGGTGGAATCAAAATTTGTCGGTCCCCTTTACAAGGATATGATTCCGAACCAGACCCTTGTGAAACTTTACGAGAAAAATTTTCTATCTATTGGAGGCGTCATTGAGGAAAACCCGCATAAGGGGCAAGGCTCGCTGGATATGGGAAATCTCTCTCATGAATTTCCATGCATACACCCTTACATCCGCATTGCGCCCGATGATGTTTCAATTCACACGGCGGAATTTCGGGATTGCGCCGCATGTCCGATGGCGGATGAACGCCTGCTCCTTGGCGCAAAGACGCTTGCCCTCACGGCGCTGGATATATTGCTCGAACCAGCGCTCCTCGAGGAAATGAGAAAGGAATTGAAAAAGAAATGAGGCTTGGAAAAGTCAACCTGAATCTCCCCATATATATGTTTATCCTGGGCGTTCTCTCTAACATCTGCATTCTTTCTGCGCCAGCCGGGGATTATTATGTCTCCACAAGCGGAAGCGACCAGACCGGAGATGGCTCACAGGTTCATCCCTGGCGCACCATCAATAAGGCAATCACCTCCGTCAACCCCTCCGTCTCCAATCCCGCCAGGATTCGTATATCGCTCGGCGCCTATGCCGAGATGTTTCTCCTTCCGCCTTATGTGGAGCTTTATGGCGGATATGAGCCGGCGCATTGGAACCGCGATATAACCTCTTATCAAACCATTATCTCTCCACCCAATCCGGATACATATGAGCCGACTGTGCGCGCCTCGGATGGCTGCCGCCTGGATGGTTTACATCTCCAGGGGGGCGACACGGGAATCCGCTGCGACAATACATCACCCGTCATTATTGATTGTATAATTGATAAGACAATATCTTGCGCCATCCTTGCCAGCGGTGAACAGGCATCGCCCTCTATCCTGCATAACACCATTACCGGAAACAAGGAGGGCGTGTTCCTTTATCAGGCGGGTTCTCCGGTTATCCGTTACAACACCATAAAGAAAAATACAGGAAACGCCATCACATCCCAGGGCGGTTCGCCAATTATAGAAAATAACACCCTTCGGCAAAATAGCCTCACTGGGGTGAACCTCGCTTATGTAACGACCGGCACTGTTGCCGCTAATGACATCCTCCGGAATAATCAGCATGGTATTTTCTGTTATAATAGCGCCTTCCTCGCCGCCAACAATCATATCGCCTTCAACCTGGTGAGCGGCATCACCTGCCGGGAGTATTCCAATCCGCGCATCATCCATAACACCCTTTATTTCAACGGAAATGGAATCAGTCTCCAGAACTCCTCCCCGGACATCATCAACAATATCTCATATATGAATGGCAACTATGGTGTTCAGGAGGTTTGGAAAAACAGCGAGCCTGTCTTGCTTCACAACTGCCTTTTCGGAAATGCAAGTGGTAATTATCTGGATGGCGGGACGACTGTCAGCATGACAACTGAGGAGTTTGCAAATATCGACAATGCAGGCGCGTCCGTGGAGGGCAATTTTGCCGAGGAACCTCTCCTTGCCAATGCCGCCTGCGAATTATTTTTCCTTCA
>JAPLSR010000404.1 GCA_026398545.1 Candidatus Sumerlaeota bacterium
GGTAAGGGCGGCAAGCGCGGACATCACCCTTGAGCGCGCCACAGGTAAAGACAAAATGAAGGCGAGCGTCCCCGCCGATAGAAAGGTGAATATATCCGGTTCATAACTGAGACCAATCAGCCGTCCCAGAACTGAAAATATGGCGCAGGCATAAATGCCGGCAAAGGCGGGCCATAACTGAGCCTTTTCGATAAGAATCGCAAAGAAAAAGGCTATCACGCCGGCGCTGACAATTGTAAAAACACTCCGCTCGTAACTCCACTTGTACCTCCAACCCATATATGAAAAAACAAGCGCACTGCAGATAGATATAATCGCCGCCCGGACAGGTGATTTTCGCACAAAGAGCGTAAGAAACATGGGGATAATCATCGGGGTGCTGAATAGACTCCCGAAGAGCATCATGTATTCAAAAAGCCCCTTTCCCTTCGTTTTTGAAAGCGCCAGCGCCGCCGCAATGATTAACACACCCATGATGGCGCTGGCAATCTGCCCCACGACAAGTAACTCCCTCGACGTGCTCCCCGGTCTGACAAAAGGTTTGTAAACATCCTGGGTGATAATGGCGGCAAATGAATTGAGCTGGGCGCAAATGGAACTCATGGTCGCTGAGAACATTGCAACAACAATCAGACCTGAAAGTCCCCTCGGAAGAAGGTGTATGGAGATGATGGCATATGCCGTTTCCGCGGGTTTGGGAACATTCTGGGCATTCACAATTGCCGCAAATTTCAGCCTTGCCACAATCGGCGGAATAAACCATAAAAGTGACCCCAGAAGCATGAGAATAGCCGCAAGCACCGCCGCCTTGCGCGCCTCTCGCCCATCCTTGCATGCAAAATACTTTGTGGAAGAGCCAAGCGAGTTATAACTGAGAAAGACAAAGAGAAACATTGCCGCAATCCAGCCACCCGTGTGCTTGAATTCCGGGGTCTCCGCCACAAAGGAAAGCATCTTTTCAAGGTTCTGGCTCTTTATCTCGCTGAAGATTCCGCTGAATCCCCCGATGACATTCAGACTCAATATGGTGATGAGGAGCGCAAGAGGCATCAAAATCAGGGTCTGCAGAAAATCCGTCGCCATGGCGCTCCAGCTCCCGCCCACTGTGGAATATATCAGCACCACCACACCAATGACGATTATTAGTCCATGGAGATTGAATCCAAATACGGCGGCAGTGAAGACCGCCGTGCTCAAAAGGACAAGTCCCGTCATCAGTATTCCCGGCACAACCCCCATCCAGACGTAAAACTGCTGGGTGGCGGTGTCAAAACGTTCCCGGATGACCTCAGGGAATGTGGTTGCCCTCATCTGGCGGAAAATCGGGGCAGTCACAAGGGCATTCACTATATATCCAAATGTATTGGCAAAAAATATAACAGACACCGTTATGCCCGCGCTAAATGCAACACCGGCAGCCGCCGTGAATGTCCACGCCGTAAATGATATCATGAAGACACTCGACCCGACAAGCCACCATGTCCCCCGACACCCACCGCGGAAATAATCACTGGAATCCTTCACAAACCGCCGGAACACAAAACCCGTGACCAGCATGAATATGAAAAACATGCCAATCACGGCATATTCCACCGCCTGGCTATGTCCCATCACCACTTCCTTTCCATGACTTAATCAGCCTCAGGCGGACTTAAAAAAAGATATACTCACCATCCGCCTCCGCCTGGCTACAGGCGGACACGGGTCGCTTACGCTCCATAGCTTCAGCAACGGAGCGTATCATGGAGAAAACAAATAGTATGAAAAAAGGAATCATATTCCTCACACGGGACTATCCTTCTATCCCTCACGGACGCATCCGCGCCTCAATTTCGTTAGTGTTGATGATGAGCGGCGCCATGATGCATAGCGCCGGTGTGGGCGTGTGTCCGGTCTCAGCCCGCCCCCCGATTTTCCATTGAATGGAGATATATCTGTTTGCATAACGCTCGAGGTTTCCTCTTAATTGAAACGTTTCAAAACGTCCACCATAATCTATCGCACCGGAAAAAATTCCCCCCCCCTCCGATGTCGCCTCATCCACCAAACCCACCTCAAGAGGATACACCCTCTTCTCCGAATACCACGGCACCACAGGTGTAAAACGAAGGACAGGTCGTGCGCCAAGCCGAATATGATGATAGGTCACGCTTGAACCGATAGTGAGGACAATGGAGGGGGCGTCATTATGGGAAACCCATTGTCTGCCGGTGTGCGCCTCACCAGAAATCTCCCCACCGCCAAAATTCTTATAAAAACCGAAAAAACCCCGCTCCGCCAGCATCCGCGCCGACCCGGCATATATCTCCCGCGCCTTGATATACTGCCCGGCTGCATCAGTGTGCTCATCATAAAGACCTCCGGTCATATAGAGGGAAGGCACCTTCTTCATCTCCTCCGCATAAACAGGCATGAGGTCAATCGCAGGCACCTTTTCCTCGCCGAGGATTTTAAGAAAATGTTCCTGATATTCCCTGACACCGAAATAATTCATGAGAGGATAACCCCACCGATGCATCTGATACTGATGCGGGGTTATGACAACAAGAAGGGGAATATCTCTCTCTTTCAGGAATTGGATAAGCTGGAGCAGGACAAAATCATACTCCTTCCACGCCTCGGGATGTCTGGAGGGATACATTG
>JAPLSR010000390.1 GCA_026398545.1 Candidatus Sumerlaeota bacterium
CGCGCGAGGAGGCGGTTCAACGCATCCTTGACTACATGCCCTCCCGAGGCATTGACCCCGCGCAATATGACTCCGCATGGCTGAAGGGTATCATCACGCTGGAGATTGAGCGAGTTCGCACCCTGCAGGAGATGGTGGAACATCTGCATTATTATTTCAGAGATGATTTTCAATATGCAGAGGATGGTGTGAAAAAGGTCTCGAAGAAGGGGGGAGTCAGCGAGAGCCTGCAAGCGGTCAGGGAGATTTTGCTTGCTCAGGAAGATTTTTCCGCCGCCGCCCTTGAGAGTGCGATTCACAGACTTGCGGAGGAGCGGAAGACCTCTCTGGGGATGCTCGCCCAGCCTGTGCGTCTTGCCCTTACTGGCGGACTGGCAAGTCCGGGGCTCTTTGATGTAATGCACTATCTGGGGAAGGAGACGTGCCTGAGGCGAATTGAGCGCGCCATCGCCTTCTTCAAGGGAAAAAATCCATAAGCCACACAGGTTTTTTCCGGTGAGATGCCAATTCATTTCAGAACGGGAAAGGAGTCCGGTGTATGCCGACCCATGAATCGAAGATACCCTCCAATTTCATCCGTGATATCATTGATGAGGACTTAAGAACCAACAAGTTCGGGGGTTGTGTGCATACTCGGTTTCCCCCTGAGCCTAACGGCTATCTCCATATTGGACACGCCAAATCCATCTGCCTGAACTTCGGCATTGCAAGGGATTACAATGGACTGTGCAACTTGCGCTTTGATGACACTAATCCCGTGAAGGAGGAGGAGGAATATGTCCAGTCCATCATTGAGGATGTGCGCTGGCTTGGTTTTGACTGGGAGGACAGGCTCTATTTCGCCTCGGATTATTTTGAAAAGATGTATGAATACGCCATCCAGTTGATAAAGTCAGGCAAGGTGTATGTCTGTGATTTATCCTCAGAGGAAATCAGGGAATATCGCGGAACCCTCACAAGGTCGGGACGTGAAAGCCCATACCGCAATCGCCCGATTGAGGAGAATCTTGCGCTTTTCCTGAGGATGAGGGCTGGGGAGTTTCCTGACGGCTTCCGCACACTGCGCGCCAGAATTGACATGGCATCGCCCAATCTCAACATGCGAGACCCCGTCATGTATCGCATCCTGCATGCCATCCATCACCGCACGGGGGACAAATGGTGCATCTACCCCGTGTATGACTGGGCACACGGGCTTGAGGACTCCGTGGAAGAAATCACGCACTCAATCTGCACGCTGGAGTTTGAAGACCATCGTCCGCTTTATGACTGGTTTCTTGAAGAACTGGGCATTTACCATCCCCGCCAGATTGAATTCGCCCGGCTCAACCTCACCAATACTGTCATGAGCAAACGCAAACTTCACGAACTGGTGAAGGGGGGATATGTTAGTGGATGGGACGACCCACGGATGCCCACCATCTCGGGACTCCGCCGCCGCGGATATACGCCGGAAGCCATCCGCATGTTTTGCGAACGCATCGGGGTGGCAAAGGCGGAAAGCATGGTGGATATGGACCTCCTTGAACACTGTCTGCGTGAGGACCTGAACAAATGTTCACAACGCGTCATGGCAGTGTTGCGCCCGCTCCGGGTTGTCATTGATAACTATCCCGAAAATCAGGAGGAATGGCTTGAGGCGGTGAATAATCCCGAGGACCCATCGATGGGGACAAGAAAGGTTCCTTTCTCACGGGTGCTGTATATTGAGCGGGATGATTTTCTTGAGGTGCCGCCTGACAAGTTCTACCGTCTGGCGCCCGGACGCGAGGTGAGGCTCAGATACGCCTATTTCATAACCTGTAAGGATGTGGTCAAAGACCCGAAAACCGGCGAGATTATTGAGCTGCGCTGTGTTTATGACCCGGCAACGCGAAGCGGCAATGCCCCGGCGGGGCGCAAGGTCAAGGCGACCTTGCACTGGGTCTCCGCCGCCCACGCCATTGAGGCGGAGGTTCGGCTCTATGACCGCTTATTCATAAAGGAAAATCCCGAAGATGTAGGGGAGGGCGCGGACTGGAAGTCAAACCTGAACCCGCATTCCCTGAAAGTCCTGACCTCCTGCTGTCTTGAGCCGACTCTTGCGGATGCGGCGCCCGGCAGCCGCTTCCAGTTCGAACGACTTGGCTACTTCTGTGTTGACCCTGATTCCACAAGGGAAAGACCAGTCTTTAACCGCACCGTCACATTGAAAGATGAGTGGGCAAGAATCC
>JAPLSR010000415.1 GCA_026398545.1 Candidatus Sumerlaeota bacterium
CGTTTAAATCCAAGGATTCAGGCAAATTACAAAACGTTGAGGAACTACTCACGGCATTCAACAGTCAGCACCCGCAAAATGTAAGGACGCATCACTATCGCACCACAAATGCGGGCGGTATCCGGATCGGTTATATCTGCGTGGATGGCAAGGACGGTCTGGATGTGGTTTTGAAAATGCTGGAAACGAGCCAGGAATTAGATCTGGTGAAGTATGTGGAAGGCACAGAAGAAAATCTGAAGCGTCTTTATGAAATGCCGCAGGACCCTGATAAGGCGACCCCGCAGGCTCCACAAGCTGCGCCTCCGAATATAATCAGCACAACGCCCGCTGTGGGCGCAACCGATGTGGACCCCAACCTTCAGGAGATAACAGTCACCTTTGACCGCGATATGAGGAACGGTATGTCCTGGACGGGAGGCCCCCCCAATTTTCCGCCCATTCCGGAGGGGAAAAAGTGTCATTGGCGCGACAAGCGCACCTGCGTGGTCCCCGTGCAATTGAAACCTGCCTCATATTATCGGGTCGGGATCAATTCCAAGAGCCATAATAACTTCAGGTCGGAGGATGGGGTCCCATCACTGCCTTCCGCGATTTATTTCACCACACAGGGTGCCTCGGAGGAATTGAAAAGGAAGGTGCGACCTCCCAAGGTTGCAAGTCTGGAACCTCCCAATGGAGCCGCCAATGTTGACCCTAATCTCAAGGAAATCCGCGTCACATTCGATATGCCGATGGGCGGCGGGATGTCGTGGGTCGGGGGTGGTCCCAATTACCCCGAGAGACCGGAAGGTCAGAATATTCGCTGGTCGGAAGATAAACGGACGTGCATCATGCCGGTGCGCCTGAAGCCCGATTGGCAATATCAGATAAGTCTCAACAGCCAGTCCCACATCAATTTCCAGAGCGAGGGCGGCGTCCCGCTGGAACCGGTGAAATATACCTTTTCCACAGGGCCCGAGGCAACTACCAAGACCAAGTGATGGCTATAAGAATTGGAGGTAATAACAATGATTAATCAAAGATCGCCGTTTAAAACAATGACTTTTCCAGGGCCGGGAATCTCATTAATCGTCCTCATGGCAATTCTACCAATAGTTTTGTCAGCCCAGAATCCGGGCGGACAGGGCAGCCCTACCTATATCGTGGCTTTCAGCGCTGTAAACCCATCGCAGATTTCCACGGATAAGGGACTGCTCGATGCCTTCAACAAGATTCTTCCCCTGGGCGTGCGCTCCCATCACTATATTACAAAAAACTTGCAGGGGACACTGGTCGGATATATCTGCATTGATGGCGAAGAAGGCAAGAAGGCTGTGGAGGCAGTGCTCAAATTCAGCAATAACCTTAAACTGCTCGGAATTGTTCCTGCCGAGCCCCAGCATGTGAAGACTGTTTATGGGGTGGAGAATCTGGTGGCTTTGATTGGGTCGGAACAGGGGGTCACCGCGCCTGCACCGGACATGCCCCCAAAGGTTGTCAGCACCATTCCCGCAACTGGGGAAACTGAAGTAGACCCCGCTCTGTTGGAAATCACGGTTACATTCGACCGTGATATGGGAGGCGGGATGTCATGGACGGGCGGAGGTCCCAATTTCCCGGCGAATCCTGAAGGGAAAAGAGCTAATTGGCGCGACAAACGAACCTGTGTACTGCCGGTGCAATTGAAACCTGCCTGGATATATCGGGTGGGGATTAATGCCCCCAGCTTCAAAAACTTTAGAAGCGCTGAAGGAATCCCCGTTGAACCAACCGCTATCTTCTTTACAACACTCGGCGCCACACAGGAACAGAAGGATATGGTGCAGAAACCCCGGATAGCGACCATGATTCCGCCCAATGGCGCTCAGAATGTAAGCCCTCTTACGCGCGAACTCCGGGTAACCTTCAGCGTGCCCATGGGACCGGGATTCTCCTGGACAGGCGGCGGACCTCAGTTCCCAACCATCCCTGAGGGGCAACAGCCAGCCTGGTCTCCTGATGGAAAGACTTGCATCCTGCCGGTTGTTCTGAAACCCAACTGGCAGTATCAACTGGGACTTAACAGCCCGTCATACCAGAATTTCAGGAGCAAGGGCGGAGTCCCATTGGAACCGGTGGTTTACACCTTTTCCACGGGTTCGGCAAATTAAACCACCATCGTTGATGACTTTAGTGGAGCAGTCTCAGACACTTTTTATCCGGGACTGCTCCTTTTTTTTCCAGACCATCAGAATTCAATTCATATCGTCTCTACATTTGTTGCACCCTCCATTCAGACACTTAATAAAGGAATAATATTGACGATTCACACCCCCGTGTGAAATTGCTTTTTCAATGAAAAAAAGTTAAAGAGAAGATAATTATGAAACCAGCTAAACCTTCACGTTGGATTTTGTGCCTTTTTCTCTTCCAAACCCTTTCTTTGTATGCTGTTGAAAAGTTAGTGCCCCAACAAACCACTCCCTTTGCCGAAACCCTTACCCAGATTTCCACAATCAACTCCCTCATGGCTGGCAATTTTGACGGCGCCTTTACCTTTGGAGGGCTGAAACATTACGGGGACTTTGGCATCGGAACTTTCAACTCC
>JAPLSR010000233.1 GCA_026398545.1 Candidatus Sumerlaeota bacterium
GGCGCTGAAGGTGTTGCGCGCCCGTCTGCTGGACCGCAAGATTCAACGCCAGCAGGCTGAGATATCCGCCTCCCGTCGCCTGCAGGTCGGAACCGGAGACCGTAGCGAGCGCATAAGGACATATAATTTCCCCCAGAATCGTGTGACCGACCATAGAATCGGTCTCACCCTTTACAAACTCAACCAGATAATAGAGGGCGACCTGGATGAACTCATTCAGGCACTGGTTCTGGAAGATCATATGGGACGTCTTAGAAATCTGCAAAGCGAACTTGACATATCCAGAGCAAAATGAATCCCATGAAACTTGTTGCAAAAAGAGAGTTTTTATCCAAAATCATCAGGTAATAATATTTAAAGCAGAGCACGCTGAGTTCGCAACTTGTATAATTTCTAGTATAAGGGAATGGAACATGATAACAATAAAAGACCTTGCCAGGGCGCTGAATGTGTCCCCCTCCACTATCTCCATGGCGCTCAATAATAATCCACGGATCAGTGAAAAGACGCGTAAAAAGGTAAAAGACCTTGCAAAGAAACTTCACTACCATCCCAATCTGATTGCCCGTGCCATGGTTAAAAAAAAGACAAACCTTATCGGACTTCTCATCTCCGATATCATGTCCTCATTTTTCCCCCAGATTATTCAGGGCATCGAAGACCTTATGACCGGCGAATCCTATAGCGTCATCCTCTGCCCGACAAATAATGATGCCGCACGGGAGCGTGAGTATTTTCGCACACTCCGCGAAAAGCGCGTGGATGGGATTATCACAGACCCCGTGGAATGCAAGGAGAACAAGGAACTCTGGCTTGACTTTATTGAGCGGAAAATGCCCGTCGTTGCCATTCTGAGCCATCCACCTGTGAAGGGCATCTGTGAGGTCACGGTGGATAATGTGCTGGGCGGGTTTCTGGCAACGGAACATCTTATCCGCACGGGGCACAAAATCATCGGACACCTTGCCGGTCCCTCTTGCTTCCAGATAAGCAGAGACCGCCTTAAGGGCTATCGCTCGGCACTCAAGAAATATAATCTCCCTTACCATGAAAACCTGATTATTGAGACCACATTCGACTGGGAGGATGGCTACAACAACATGAGATTGATGCTCCAGACAAAGCCGCGCCCGACAGCAGTTTTCTGCGCCGGTGATATAATCGCCATCGGTGCCAGCTTCGCCCTCCGTCAGTCCGGCTTTGGCGTGCCATCAGACATCGCCGTTATGGGTTATGATGACCTCTTCCTTGCCAGCATTGCTGAGGTGCCCCTCACAACTGTGGCACAGCCCAAGTATAACCTGGGCTCCCTTGCAGCGCGGAAACTCCTCGCCCTTATCAAAGGGGAAAAGGTGGAAAGTGAAATCCTTCAGCCGACACTGACCATCCGTGATTCCTGCGGAAGCAAATCCGGTCGGCGGAATAAAAGCATCGCCATGGCAGCCAGTTTCTCCCTCAACTTCAAACATAAGGATTGACAATATTCCTCAAGCACCCAACCTGAAACATATTTTATAAACCCACAAAAAGTTCACCGATATTTTTATCACTGAAAGACATGAAATGGAAAATAGACGCCAGATTCGTGTCGGAATAGATGTTGGTGGCACGTTCACTCACGCCGTTGCAATCGACACCGCCGCCTTCTCCCTTATCGCACAGGTCATGGTGCCTACCACCCATACCGCGAAGGAGGGCGTGGCGCGGGGCATTATTGATTCCCTTCACCGGCTTGTCAAAGAGGGAAATATCAATCCTGAGGAGATTATCCTTATCGCTCACAGCACCACCCAGGCAACTAACGCCCTCCTTGAAGGCGACGTGGCGCCAGTCGGCATCGTCGGCATGGGAAGGGGCATAGAAAAATCCAAAGCCCGTTCCGAAACCAATGTCGGGGATATAGAACTGGCGCCGGGGCGCTTCCTCAAAACTTACCACAGGTTCATTGACACCTCAGAAACACCCGAGAAGGAGACCATCCTGAAGGTCATCGGGGAGTTAGAGTGCGAGGGTGCGAAGGTCTTTGTCGCCAGTGAGGCATTCAGCGTGGAAAATCCCGCCAATGAAGACCTCGTAGTTTCAACCTGCATTGAGCATGGCATCATGGCAACTAATACTTATGAGATTTCACAACTGTATGGTCTGCGCATCAGGACACGGACAGCCGTCATCAACGCCAGTATGCTCCCCAAGATGATGGAGACCGCCAACATGACCGAGCAGAGCGTCCGTGAGGCGGGCATCAAGGCGCCTCTCATGATTATGCGCTCGGATGGAGGCATCATGGATATCAATGAGATGAGGCGCCGCCCGATTCTGACAATGCTTTCCGGTCCTGCAGCGGGTGTTGCCGCCGCCCTGATGTATGCCCGCATTACGGACGGCATCTTTATAGAGGTGGGCGGAACCAGCACTGACATCTCTGCCATCAAGAATGGCAAATCACTTGTGAAGACTGCCACAGTGGGCGGGCACAGGCTTTTTCTCCGCACCCTTGATGTGCGCACCGTGGGCATTGCCGGCGGGTCCATCCCCCGCATCAGGAATAATAAAATCATTGATGTCGGACCGCGCAGCGCCCACATTGCCAATCTTGGATATGCATCATTTACTGATATCCCGAAGGGCGCAAAACCTGTCATGGAATTGATACAGCCCCTCAAGGATGACCCCGCAGATTATGTCAAAATCTCCGCCAGTGGCAAATCATTCACTGTGACGCCTACCTGCGCCTCAAATCTCCTGCGCATTATTCCGCCGACAGACCAGGCGGCGGGAAATATGGAGACAATTCGCAACTCGTTTGAGGTCCTTGTCGGGACACTCGGAACCTCGCCCGAAAAGGTTGCCGAGCAACTTCTTAACAAATCCTTCCCCAGGGCGGCAAATGCCGTTGAGGATTTGATTGATGAATATCAGCTTGACCGCAATCTCCTCACCCTGTCCGGCGGAGGCGGAGGCGCTATGGCACTCGTCCCATACACGGCAAAAAAGATGGGACTTCCCTTTGAAATCGCTCCCAATGCCCCTGTCATCTCCGCCATTGGCGCAGCCCTCGCCATGGTGCGGGACATGATTGAAAAAAGCGTTGTTAATCCCACGGACAGGGACATCTTGAAAATCCGCAAAGAGGCTGAGGAGGCGGTTATGAAAATGGGGGCACAGGCGGAGACCATCGAAGTCCAGGTGGAGATTGACCCGCAGAAAAACCTCATCCGCGCCGTTGCCACAGGTTCCACCGAATTCCGCACACGAGACCTCTCAAAACCCGCACTGAAAGAGGATGAGATAGAAGCAATTGTGCAAAAGTCCGTTCGGGAGGAGATAAAAGACATCTCCCGTCTGGGCGAGGTTGGCGGTCTGTGCATCTATCGTATAACCACTGTGCGGAAGAAGATGATGGGACTTTTCAAATCGGATATAACACAGTATCGTGTCATTGACCGCGAGGGTGTCATACGGCTTCAGATTTCACGTGGCGATGCCCTAATCACAGACAAGAGCCGGATAGAAGGAGTCCTCCGCAATTTCATTGAACATCACACGGATTATGGCGACGCCGGTCGCTCCGTGCCCGGCTTTTTCATCCTCTTCCGTGGGCGCATCCTTGACCTTTCGGGGCTCTTGAGCGCCACCCATATCATATCTCTCGCCAATGTTGAACTTTCACGCCTGACCGATGACGAACCTGTGGCTGTCCTTGTGAATATTATCTGAAACTACAGATCGAAGATTTGCCTTTGGCGGGTCGAATTTATTTATGCCGTAATTGTCTCAAAAGCAACCTTTATATCTACCGACTTGGGCAATGCAAAATTAAGCTTTTCAAAGCCGATGACGTGCCCTGATTTGTCCTTCATCAAGATTACTTCTTCGCCAGTTTCTTCACATACATATTCATCCTGAGGATTACCAAACCATACGGTCAAGGTATTCCCCTCTCGATCGTAATAAACTCTTACTTGGGCCATATTCGCTCCCCTTCCTTAATTACATTGGTTGGATAGGTCGTTATCAGAAAACCATCGCTATCCAGTCGCCTTGCAACGGCACAAACCCATTGTCCCATACGCTCCAGTTTATAGAACAGATAAACCTGTGGATCACTGCGACTTAGTCGTATCTCGTCAGGATTGCTCAATGTTGCTTGAACATCCGCTTCACGACCCACCATCACCGGATGCTTGACTGTTGTAATAAGCTCCCAATAAGCGCAAGTCACATGCACCCGGAAACCAAGCGGTGTAAGCACTTCAAAAAGCATTTTACGTATATCATCTATCATGTTCTTGACGATTTTTCAGCCTTTATTAAATTTTTCGAGGATCTATCGAAAATCAGCATCCACATAATTTCATATTAATTTTGATAATATATGATCTTTCTTCACGCTTTCAAGTCCAAATATTTAGAAATTTTCTCAAGCATATAAATTCAATTTTAAGTATCTGGATGAACATAGGTAGAGCGTTCTTAAACACATCGACATATTTATTGGGATCCTCGGTATCCTGAATCCTGATCATATAATCGTTAAGGTTTCTGTCTCTATGG
>JAPLSR010000463.1 GCA_026398545.1 Candidatus Sumerlaeota bacterium
TTTTTCATCCTTCTTTCAAGGGCATCTTTCCACTTTGCTTTGGCAATGGTTTCACCAATCTTAGATGAGACTTCGATTAGAGGTATATACCCCTCAGGCTTTATATCGAGGCATTTAATTATGTATGCACCATATTGGGCCGTAAAGACAGGACTTAACCCTCCTTTTGGTGTTTCAAAGGCGTATTTTTCCACTGTAGGACCGTATGTGCCTCGGGTAAAATAGTCAACAACTCTCCCCTCAAAAGCACCGGGGAGGTCGGAATATTGTTTAACGTATTCCAGAAAATTTTCATTGAAGTCAGGGCGGGCACGAAGAGTCTCAAGAGTTCTGGGAAGTCTCTCTCTCAGGTCTCTGTCATCGGGGAACACTTTATAAAGAACTGCGATTTTTCTTCTCTCATCGACTCTGAACGATTCCTTGTTTTGCTCATAAGCAAGTTCGATTTCTTTCGATGTTACTGCACATTCCTTCTGCAATTCGATATTATGAAGTTTCAGGGCATATTCCCGCATTGCATCTCTGATGAATAGCTTCATAGAATCATTTAATGCTTCATTCTTTAATTCATTATGGACAAATAATTTCTTAAAGGCAAGCGATTTCAAGGTGGTTTCATAGAGGTTTCTGGCGGCAGGTGAAGATGTGGTGGTATCAGCCACTTTCATTATCAATTCCTTATTGGGGTCTCCAAAGACATTCAAATATGCCTCCAGATCTTTAACATTATATTGAAAGATGTCGTCTCTCGCCAGGAGTCGTGTTTCATTGGCAAAAGAAGAAAAAGTAGTGAGGATTAAAAGAATGAATACAGGAATCAGATTGGTTTTTCCCATTATCATTTCTCCATTATGAATGGCATAAAAAGAGGGTCTCTTTGTAGAGACCCTCCTTAAGTGATTTTATATCATGGTGATTGAATTATTCGTATAGACCCCAGCCTGGCTGAACGGATAGAACAAACGCGGTGGGAGAGGGGGTCGGGGTTGGTGTGGGAGGAACATAAACAGCAAAGGAGATCTTGCCCATAATGGCGCCTGAAGAACCGCGGCAGGCAAAATACCCAACACCGGAGGTTTCCTTCAAATCAATACCGCCATAACCGTAAGTGGAAACATTCTTCCCGATCTGCTTCTGAATGATTATAGCACCAGTGTCACCATCAAGAAGAGTCATATAATCATCAGCGGCATCGCTATTTCCAATTACAAATAACGCATTGTGTCCTGTTGCAAATCCCATCATACAAGCAGCACCAAAACCAGCCGGTGGGGCCGTATAACTATTTAGGGGGGTGAATGGACTTGTATTTTTGGTCCAAACGCCACCTATTTTATCATAACGAATTACCAGCCCCCCGCCATCAGCCCTTAACCCATAAATCTTCTCCATTCCTTCCGCCAGGGCAACACCCTGCTTGAAGCCATCAGTAAGATCACCAACTATATAATCTGTAACTGCAAATGTGGTACCATTGGTTGTGGTCAGTATGCTTACATCATAACCAGTGAGAGCGTTACTGACTGCCAGAATAGTATTATTCCCTGTTCCAATGGCATCCATGGTGCGGGGGAATCCCATATCACTAACCGTGGGGGCAGGATCCTGCTGCGTAGGCGTGGCGCTTTCAGTAGCCCAACGCGCAATAGAATTGCCGTCAGCACCAGCGGTGTTTGAACCAGCAATACCACCATAAATAACTCCATCAGAAGTGGCACAAACAGTGAAAATACCCAACGTGCCCGTTAGAAAATTCAATCCGGTTACACTCAATGTGTTGCCTGTGAGGGAACCATCAGTTCCACTTGCAATGCGAACTGTGCCCAGGGGCGTTGCGGAATAATCGCAGATAAGGAAATGATTGGTTGCATAATTATATGTTCCAAATGATATGGGGCCGTTAAATCCTCCCGTTTCAAAACACCAATCAACGTTAAAATCAGTCAAGACCGGATACCCAAAAACACATAGTGAGAAAACCACAAGTAACAGTAAAAACTTTTTCATCTTACTTCCTCCGATTTTAATTTGGGAACATTTTTACAAGGCATGAAAAACGAACAAATCTTAATTTATAAAGCACCATCACCCCTTTCCTTTTTGATATTACCTTCTTCACTGAATTTTACTGTTTATATATATGTTATACCCATGTGTGTTGTCAAACATTTTTTTTTCATATTTAAAATTAATTTTTTAAAGGAAGTATGGATTAATGATACTTTTCTATTGAAACACATTTTCAAAGTCTCGTATTGCTTAATCTTCCATTGTGAAGAATTACCTGTTATGAGTTCCCAATTGTTATGAATATTCTTATTCATACATGCTGTGCGCCATGTCTGGTGGGACCAAATCAATTGCTCGTTGAGGAAGGACACCGGGTTGTGGCACTATTTTTCAATCCCAATGTTATGCCATACAGGGAATTCCGGGCGAGGTTGAACGCCTTCAAAGAATATACTACCAATCAGAAGATTCCCGCTCTTTGTGATGAACAATACGCCCTTGAATCCACCCTGCGCCGTTTTCTGGACAGGGGAGAGAAGCCACGATGCCACGTTTGTTATGAAATGCGGTTGGGCGAAACGGCGCGGGTTGCCGCGCAAAAGGGTTTTGACGCCTTTACTTCCACGCTTTGCGTCAGCCCTTATCAGGAACATGAGGGAATCCGTAAAGCAGGTGAGGAAACGGCGGAGCAATATCACATAAAGTTTCTTTATATGGACTGGCGACCCCTCTTTGCCCCAGCGCATGAGGAGGCAAAATCGCTCGGTTTGTATATGCAGGGCTATTGCGGGTGCATTTTCAGCGAGGAGGAACGGTATAATCCCAGCCTCAGGAAAAAAATGCAGAATACCCGCAGAATATCGGTTGAGGGCGGTTCCTGATGGAGATGCGGAAAATCCTGGATGGCGTCTTGTCAATCCTTCACCAGCTTGGCTGGGCATCTGGTGATTTTTCCTCTCTTAAAACCGTCACCCTGAGGGCGGGCGCATCTAAAAGGGATTTCGGGCTCTCATATGCCTCTGTCCAGAGTCGTCAGTATCTTGCCCTTGCCATCCCCGACGGCTTCCATCCCCCACTGTTTGAAGAACTCTATACCCGTTACCTTGACTTCAATTTTGACATCTATCTCCTCTTCAAACATCTGGATGATGGGATTTCTGGCGTGGACTATCTTCTTTATTTCGATGAACAGCGTTCCTGTTTATACGATATTCGCTCTCAGGAGTGCCTGATTTATTGTGCAGGAATCCATGAACGAATGGAAAGGCTGTTCCCCCATCTGGAGAAGAAAAAGGTTGAGACTGGGGGTCTGGAGCGTCTTCAACGCAAGAGCAATGACAGCCTGTCTATGGAGCTTTATGGCTGGTTTGACCTCTGGAGCGTTCAACTGGGTTCTAAGACAGGCGCCCGCAGGGAGACCCTGAACAAATTCATGATGAAGCTGGCGCTGGCAAGGTATTATGCAATCCTCTTTGGCGCTGAGGTTCCACTTCTTCGTTTCAGTGGGTTTGTAAGAGACCCCTCTCTGAAAAGGTCGGGGCGGCGAAAGATTTCAGGCAGTGAATATTTTCGGAAACTTTTTGATTTTTTCAAGTCGCATTTAGAACTCGACCTTTTTACACCGGGAAAGGCGGAGATTTCATTCCTTAAGAAACTTGAGGCATATCCTGATGCGCTTAATTTATTTCTGATAGAGTTTAATTTTCTTTGCCGGTTGAAATTCTCCTTAGATGTGTTTCTCACGTTATGGTGTCCGGAAAAGGAACGTCTCAGTTCCACAAGGAAGGCATACACCACAGAGCGTGAGGAGATAAAGAAAAGACTTTTTGTCAGCGATGGGGTGGTTTTGAAGCCTGTGGTGGTGAACCTTGATGAGGAGGGCACGCCGTGGGCGCTCCACCTCTTTGATGAAGTGGTGCAGTTCTGGATGAACCACAACTATCAAATGAAGAATCGGCAGGAGAAAATGGCTAAAAGCGGGAAGCAGAGGAAGATATTAAAGGCGAAACGGCACCATCGTGAAAAGGGCATTGCGTTTGGAAGGCAGGATTTCCAGATGGATATGTTCGGATATATGCCAGAAAAACTGGACACCCAGGGATGTATTCCCAACGTTATAGACCATTCACTGAAAACATCATTCCGCGTCACGGGCGAGAAGGTATTTGATGAATCCTCTCCATTCCTGTTCCTCCTCACGGCAAAGTGTTTTGAGATGTGGAAAAAATATTGTCTCCCTCAGCAGCCCCTTGCCTCTCTGCCGGAGGTCTTTCAAAAGACAATCACATAGTTCTGGAGGTGTATGGATGAGCGAGAATCTAAAAGGGCGCGATTATATCACCACGCAGGAGTGGACGCTGGATGAACTGGAGGAGATTCTTGAGATGTCCCGCTTTTTGAAGGAGAAGCGGAAAATGGGACTTCCGCATAACCTCCTGACGGATAAAACCATATTCCTTTTGTTTTTTGACAAATCCACACGCACACGAAACTCATTTGAGGCGGGCATCACGCAACTAGGCGGGCATGCCCATTTTATTGATTCGGAGACCTCACAGATTGCGCATGGTGAAAGCGCCAAGGACACAGGCATCATCCTTTCCCGCTATGGCGAGGGGATTGCCATCCGCCACGACCTTGTTCCGGGCGAGGGCAACGCCTATATGCGCGAGGTGGCAAAATGGGCAGATGTCCCCGTCATCAATATGCAGTGCGATATTGACCATCCCTGCCAGACCATTGCCGACCTCATGACCATTCGTGAAAAATTCGGCAAAAATCTGAAAGGCTTGAAAATGGCAGTCTCATGGGCTTATACCCCCAGTTATGCCAAACCGCTCTCCGTTCCGCAGGGACTCATCACCCTCATGCCGCGCTTCGGGATTGATGTGGTTCTTGCACATCCGCCGGAGTTCAGACTCATGCCGGAGCAAGTGAAGATTGCAAAAAAGAACGCCGCGGCGGCTGGCACAAAGTTCGAAACTACCGACTCCATGGAGGATGCCTTCCGTGGAGCGGATATCGTCTATCCCAAATCATGGGGCATACTTGAACTCTTCGGCGAGCCGCAGAAGGCGCTCGAAATCGGCAAGAAATATAAAAACTGGATTTGCGACGAGAAAAAGATGCAACTCACGCACAAGGATTCCATATACATGCACTGCCTCCCCGCTGACCGCGGCAACGAGGTTACGGATAAGGTCATAGACGGTTCACATTCCGTCATCTATGACGAGGCGGAAAACCGCCTTCATACCTGCAAAGCCATTATGGCATTGACGATGTAACCAAATCCCCGCACCTCATCATCACGAGAAAAAGTGAAATTTATTCACCACAGAGTCACAGAGTGCACAGAGAATTTCCGATATTTTCTTTGTTTTATTATCCTCTGTGTCCTCTGTGACTCTGTGGTGATTCATATTTTTAGGTTTTCTAAGGCTATTCTGT
>JAPLSR010000380.1 GCA_026398545.1 Candidatus Sumerlaeota bacterium
TTGAGCAAGGTCGCTTGAAGCCATGAGGTCTATGAAATCCCTGAGGAAATATAGCGGCTGGAAAATTTCCTCCACCGTCTTTTTATATTGTCCCTTGTGATTCCCCGCCAGGATTCCGCTGAGCCCGACAAATTTATCAAGGACATAAAGCCCATTGGCTCCGCATTTTATTTCTCTCAGGTCGCTTGAGAAATTGCCTCCGCGCATTTTCAGAATGGAGAGAACCTTGTGAACGGCGCTTTCGATTTCAACGGTGCCGAGGAATACGATGCCATCGAACAGGGAGGCATATTTGATGCTTGTGATGGGGGCGCTTCCCGGCAACTGGTCGAGTTTCTGAATGAACAAAGAGGGAATTCGATGCCGCCCCAGAAGGGTCAGGAAGGCGGAGAGATAATCCTTATATGTCGCCGGGTCTTCAATACTGCGCTCCATCTCATTAATGCCGTCAACCACCACCCTTTTCGTTTTCCCCTTTTCCAAATCCTCTGTAAGGAGGCACATCAGTTCATCCATGTAAAAGTCTTTGGGGAAGAAGTGCCAGACCCTGATTGTCCCGTTGGCAAGATGTGAGGAAAAACCAAGCCCCTTCTGGTCCATGATGCTGGCAAGGAAGGAGGGATTTTCATTAAAAGTGATAAGAAGTCCGTTTTCGCCCGCATTGGCGCCTTCACTCAGGAATTGGGCGCCCACCGTGGTCTTGAAAGTGCCCGGCATCCCCGCTATGATTGTGGAAGTCCCACGGGTGTATCCACCGTCTAAGAGATGGTCTAAGCCATTAATACCTGAGGATGCTTTTTCTAAGCGGAATTCGCTGATGGTTTGGTCTGCGAACCGGCCGGGTAAGAGATGGGGGAATATTTCAATCCCCTGGACGCCGATCTTGTAAGGATGTTTTCCCCTGATGTGGCTCTGTCTGCGGGTCTTTTTCATTTCGAGGAAGCGCATGGGAAAGGTTTTGTCCTTTGCCGCCTCTGCGGTCAGTATCACGACAGAATCAACAAGATATTCCTCATATCCGCTCTTCTCGTCCTGTCCTCCGCCTTCAGTTGTAACGATTGGAGTCAAGCCAATGGACTTCAAGGTATTGATAAAGCGGAGGAACAACTCCCTTTCATCAAGCCGGGTTTTAATGGAATTCAAAAACAGACCGAAGCCGTCAATCATGATGCGCCGGGCGGAGGTGTCCACAACGATGTCATGAATCTTAGATATCAGGGGTGCGTCCGAGAGGTTTTCCTTGGCGACCACCTCTTCAGGTTGGGCAAAAACTACGGTTATCTTTTTCTCCTTAATAAGGGCTTCGATATTCCAGTTATAGGAGGTGAGGTCGCGGAAGAGCTGTTGAGGGAACTGTTCAAAAAGGACAATGATGCCCGCTTCGTCGAACAGTGCCGCCCCGTTGCGGATTATCTGAATGCCCAGGGTTGTCTTGCCGGTCCCTGGAGCGCCTTTCAGGAGGAGGGCGTTATGGCAAAGAAATCCACCGTCCAGAATGGTATCGAGTCCCGGTATGCCGGTTTTCATTTTAGGGGGCATGTGTTTTTTAACTCCCATTAGAAAGAATCAGCTCCCGAAGCCGCTGATAATTCCGCCACGGTCGCTGGAGGATAGAACCCCTTTCAGGAATCGGCGGAAGGCATATACATCGCGGGCATATAAAGTTCCATCCTCTTCCGTGACTTTTTTCGCCCGCACAAGATTGGCAACTGCCTGGTCAAAAACCTGCATACCCTCCTCTCCGCCTTTCATGATCTCCTGAATATCGTTCATCTTATTGTCCCGGATTAAGTTTGAAATCGTCTTGGTAACTATTATAATTTCCTGTGCGGCGATTCTTCCCTTTCCCTCAGCTCGTTTGATGAGGTTTTGAGTGATGACAGCACGGAGGTTGGAGGACAACTGCTCCCTGAGGAGGTCGTGCTCAGAATCGGGGAAGTTGGAGATAATTCTTTCAATGGTCTGAATGGCATTGGTGGTATGCAGGGTACTGAGCACCAGGACGCCCGTCTCTGCGGCTTTTATAGCCGTTTTCATAGTATCCGGGTCCCGCATCTCCCCGACCATGATGACATTGGGGTCCTGGCGGAGCGCCTGAATCAGGGCGTCATTGAATCCGCCCACATCATCTCCCACCTCCCTCTGGGAAATGACAGCCATTTTATTGGTGTAATAAAATTCAATCGGGTCTTCAACCGTGACAATGGAGACTTTTCTTGTAGAATTGATAGCGTCAATAATGGCGGCGAGGGTGGTGGATTTGCCAGACCCGGCAGGACCGGTAATCAGAGCCAGACCTGAGGTGAAATCGATGATTTTTTTGACCGCCGGCGGGAAATCCAATTCCTCAAAGGTTGGCGGATGCATTGGGACAAGCCGCATGACAATCTTAATCCGATGGCGCTCAAAAAAGACAATTGTCCTGCACCGCGATATGTCCTTATACTGATACCCGACATCCAATCCCCGCTCCTGTTCCAGTTTAGCTTTCAGACGTTCCGGCACAATAATGTTGAGAATTTCCAGTATCTCCTGGTGGCTTATTGGCGGGTGTTTGATAGGCAGGATAGTGCCATCAACGCGAATATAAGGAGGCGACTCCTCCATCAAATGTATATCGGAGGCATTAAATTTGACGGCTCCCTCAATTAATTGGCCAAGATTCATCAGGTTATATCCCCCATCTAAGCAAAATGCACCGGCGACAAAGGATTTCAAAAGCCCCACTTATAAATCTTTTGAAGTCTATTACTTATCTTCTTCGGGATTTCAAGTAGAAAATGGTGAATATTATTTATGCGAGTGCGCGTTAATTCGGCTCTGGTGCGCCTCAAGTGGATTGAATTAACATTGACTTATTCCCGGATTGACCGTTATTGGGAATTGAAAAATATAAGTGGCGTTGTCTATCGTTCAAAACTCTCAAAAAGGATAAAATCATTTTTCAAGCGCTCAAACAGGTGTATAAAAGTCCAAATGGAAATCATGCTGGAGGCGGTTCGAAATGGAAATTGCCCGGCATTGCGGGCATCATGATTGCCATTGGATACATCCTCTCCCCACTCTCCTTTTATAACGATTCCTTTGTGAACATTCCATTATCCGTTGGAACCGCCTATTTACTGCACAAATGGCTGAACCTTGATTTTCAAGTCATGACCGCCGCCGCTTATATCTTCAGCAATATATTGGGACTCGCGCTCATGGCATGGGGGTTCTGGCTGGGCAAAAGAAAACCCGATTGGCGGATTTCACCGGCACGAACCGCATTGACTGTCCTGATATATCTTTTAATCGCTGTCTTAGTGTCGTGGCTCACGCAAAAAATCCTCCATTGAAGAACGCCTGACAAGAATTAATAAAAATTGTGATTGGTTAAGAATCTCAAAGAATATCGGATGGTGAAACAGTTTTCATTTTGTCAGGGACTCTGCACATGTTGCGCCTCAAAATTTCCCTGATTTTTTCATACATATTGTTTTCTCCTGTTATCAGTATTGAAGCTTTGTCATATCCCTGGTCTGTCTTGAAAGTCCTTCTCTTATCAATTCATTTACGCTATAGCCTGCGCCAATAATCTGATTTTCATTGAAATTGAAGTTTATAAGGTCCCTCACGCTGAAGCCGGCGCATCGCATCTCCTGTGCGCTGAATCCCACGTCTCTCAGGTCCTGTCCGGTGAAATGATGACTGAGTTCCCGTGGATTGAACCCGAGTTTCTTCAATTCCGTCAGGCTGTATTCCCCCGCCAGTTCATGGAGCTCGAACCCGAGCCTATGGAGTTCCCTTGCATCAATTCCGGCGTTCCGGCAATGGCGGACGGTAATGCCCCGTTGTTTCAGCTCATTGGCGGAAAGACCCTGTGAGACAAGATTTCTGATATTCATTCGCTGATTGGGTTCTTCTTCCGGGGGCTCTGGTTTGGTTTCCGGAGCGGGGGAGGGGATTGGTTCAGGGGTGGCGATTTTATACCCCAGTTTTTGAAGGGCGAAATCGGTGTAGCCGAGTTTTTTCATACCGGTGATGTCATAGCCAAGGGCTGTCAGTTTTGAGCCGTTCAGCCCCCTTTTCAGAAGCAGTTCGGGTCCCTTTTGCGCCCCTTTGAGGATTAACGCATAGACCGAGTTGATGTCCTTGAAACCCAGCGTCTGGCAAAGCCGCAATCTCTCTCTTGCTTCGCTCATTAAAAATCGCCCTTTTTTAATGGTGAGGGAAAATCGCCACGCTCAAACACATTTAACTCTTTTATTCTTATAAACAGCATGAGGAATTTATGCAATAATTAATCTCATGACGCAAGTGTATATTTTTTGAGCAAAATAGTTGTGAGACCCGGCTCTCATGTTATCTTGTAATTGACACGTCCATCGGCTCTGATGTGCAATAATCCATTAAAAGCGCATGACAAATTATAATCGACAGGCTGTTGCGTGATGACGTTCAAACATGTGAGTGTTGTGATACTGACGGCAAGGCGTGCGGAAAAACTCATGGCTTGCCTGAAAAGCCTTGAACGCCAGAGTTTCGTGGACTTTGAGGTGATTCTGGTGGAGTCCGTGGCAGACCCTGAGACGGAAAAAATCATACATGAGTGCGCACTTGATATCCATCACATCGTTACCCCGACCGCCTCAAGCTACGCCGAGGCGCGAAACATCGGAAGCCGCAAGGCAGCCGGTGAATTCATCGCCTTTATTGATGATGACTGCGTCGCCGACCCATTCTGGCTTGAACATCTGTTAGAGTCCGCCGCATCTGCCGATGCAGTTGGCGGCACTGTGATACCACTCAAGGAATTGCCCTTCCCGGACTGGTGGGATGGAGCGCTCAACTGGCTCATCGGCGTTTCAGAACCGGCATTTGTCGATTCGGCAGGCGGTAGCGCTCATTATCCCCAGACGTGTAATATGCTCATCCGGCGTGATATTCTTTCTGATATAAAATTTCAGGAGATTGGCGGCGGATTTGACCAGCGACAGATGAGACAGTATGCCGGGCGTGAGGATGTGGAACTCTGGCGCAGACTCCGTCTGGGCGGATGCCGCTGTGCGATTTCCCCATGCGCCGTGGTATATCATGATATTCCGCCCGAACGGCTACGATACGCCTATCTTTTGCGTCGCGCCCTGAATGATGGACTCGCATACTGGCGACGTGAAAAGAAATCCGAGTATGTCAGCCGGGCAGTGATGGATATTCTCACATTTCTAACGGATGTCTGGAATGCCGTGCGACGCGGAAAAAAAATCAGATACGCCTTCAAGGCACATCTCCCCTGGCGCGTCCGCCAGACGGGATTTCTCTGTGGATATGCGGCGGAGGGTTTTCCACCGGCGCGATTGGCTCACATTGGGTATCAGACAGCGCTCCGAGGTGTAAGATATGCAGTGCAGATGCTGAAGCGTCCCTTGCGAAAGGCTTATGTTTCCATCAGAAAGCCAGCGGCTGCACGGCATGAAATCCCCACCCGACCGGAAAGCCTTCTTGTTGCCGCCTGCGGATACCTCGGAGATATGGTCCTTATCGCCCCTGTGCTTCAAGCCCTGCGGCACTCCCTTAAAGGTTCGCGAATCACCTTACTCTGCCATGAGAATGGGCGTTTCCTCCTTGATAAATCAGGACTGGTGGATGAAATTATCACACACGCCGGTGCGGTTGCGGGCAAAAATTTTGATGCCGTGATGGTGCCGTATTACCATCATGCCCCACCGCAACCGGTCTTTTTCAATTCCGGGGCGCCGGTTGTGACTTTTGACAGGGATGTCGGTCTGCCGCGCCGCCTCTGGTATGACATGGCAAAACGGCGCATCCGCAAGGATTTCACCATCCATGAGATAATTAACCTCTCCCGTCTTGCCGCCGAAGTCGGAATGACTCAATTGCCTCAGCCTTACAGATTCTCAGTGCCGGAAGAGGCGAAGGAAAGCGCCAATGCCATTCTGAAACAGGCGGGAATCAACAGTGGGAAATTGGTTCTTCTCCATGCCGGTGCCGCATATCCTGAAAAGGCATGGCGACTGGACAACTGGATACTTCTTGCCTCCCACATCAGGCGGGAATCTGGCGCGCCCCCTGTCTTTATCGGTGATAACTCTCTCCACGAGGAGATTGAAAAGAGACTTCACAACGCCGATGCGGTGGCTGTCAATATCTGCGGCAGGACAGATTTATGGGCGCTTGCGGCAGTGATTGCACGGGCGGATGTCCTTGTGACCACGGATTCGGGACCGAAGCATCTTGCAATGGCGCTTGGGACACCAACCGTCACTCTTTATGGTCCAACGGATGAGAGGCGCTGGGGGGCATTGTGGGAGAGTGAAAGGCATACCGTTGTAAGGGCTGTTCCCGCCGACCTTACGGCTGAGGAGATGCTAGGACTGCCGCCTGATTTTGCCATGCGCCAGATTACGCCGGAAATGGTGATGAACCAACTCCGCTCACTATTCACTTTAGAAGAATCTGGTTGAAAAAGAGATTGCGCAGGCGTTATTTACTCATAGTATTTAAAGAGAAAGCCGGGTGAGATATCCTTATGAACAAGTTTTTAAACGTCATAATTGTCCTGGGGCTCCTGATTGTTGGCGGATACCTTGGATACCTCGGTTTTCAGTATATGGAAAATAAGGCGCAGGAGAAGGAACGGCTTGTGAAACGGAAGCAGGAGCTGGAGGAACTGAGAAAGCAGGAGGAAATAAATGCGCGGACGCGCGAGATGGCGGAACGTCAGCGTCAGGCAGGGATTGAACGCCAGCGTGCCGAGAGGGAGCGAATTGCCACCGGCAAGCCCACACCCGAACCCGAGCGCTCTGTTAGTTTGCCCACCGGAATTAGTGAAAAGATTTCCCCGAGCCGTTACGCCGGTGTGGTGAAAGCATGCAAGGAGGCGGGATGTCATCTTATGAAATATGAGGATAGGGCTGATGGGACATTTGTCACGGTGCAGGGTCCTGACCAGACTACCGTTACGGAGGTCTTGAATATCCTCATCCGCGGCGGAATGAGAGATTTCAAGGACCACCCCGAGCTGGGGAGAGTCGGTATTGACCGGCAGGGGCGCAATGTTTTCACCGCCGCTTACACGCTCAAATGGTAACAGTCCCGGAGTCGGTCATCCGATTATCTTACATGTAACCATTATGACAGCACGGAAATATTCATGCCAATTCTTCATGCAATAAAGGGTCCACGTTGCGGGGCGCGGTTTGACCTCGGTGACAAGACTACTCTTGGTCGCGCACTGGACTGCGTCATCGAACTCCCCGATAATGAGGTCTCCCGTGTTCATGCGGAAATAACAAAAAAACATCACACCTTTTTGCTTCACGACCTTGGCAGCACGAACGGTTCCTTTGTCAACGGGAAAAAGGTCGAAGAGCACATCCTGACACGCAATGATGAAATACGCATCGGCTCCTCCCTTATGATTTTTGACCCCGATTTTGATTTTCAGAACGCCCGTTATAGCGGCTCCTCTGTTTATGTCTCCGCCCCCCATGACGAGACAATCGAAGTCAAACTGGATTCTAAGAGAGACGCCGCCGCCGGCATTGATAATGAAGGCATTGCCCTTGTCAGGC
>JAPLSR010000456.1 GCA_026398545.1 Candidatus Sumerlaeota bacterium
ACAGTGTCGCAGAAAATAAAGCGATTTAAATCGTCGGATTAAGTGTGCTTTTCGTCCGCGCTTTTCTGGCTTCGATAAATATCACCCGCGCTGACGCTACCATTTGTAGGATCATATCCAGCAAGATTCCAGACGCCAGATATTGCACCATAGTCGCCAGGAACACCTGGCATATTCTGATACCAGGTATCCGGTCCAGCACTGCGGATGACCCAATATCCATATCTATTTATTTGAAGGGCATAAGTTGCATCACTTGCATAACCAGTATATCTGCCAGTTGATAAATAAAGTTCGGAAGGCAGATAATAAATCTCATAGTCAAGCTTGTTCGGGAACTGATGGGCAAGGCGGAAAACATCGACCAGTGGTTCTTCACTGCTGATATAGGAAGTAGGTGTGGTGAGCGCACCGGGATAGACCTTAAATCTTGCATTATTATCAGCGGGCCAATATGTAAATGGCGTAGAAGTGGTCACTGGATAATGGTTCGTATCTGTAAAATACGCCTCCATTGCCAACGCAGCCGTTCGAAGGCTGGCATTCATCCGCGAGACCTTCGCCCTCACCTGCGCCTCAAGAAAGTTGGGGATGGCAATCGCCGCAAGGATGGCGATGATTGCCACAACAATCAGGAGCTCAATAAGCGTGAATCCCTTTCTCATATTTTAAACTCACCTCCTTTTTATTATCTATCTAAGAGATAAATTTAATTATTCAACAAACATGCTGTCAATTAAAAATTTTTCAATCTTACAACCGCATTTCATTCTTGATAACGCCACATCAGGTAAGTAGTAATACTTCGCCTTCATTATCATAAAAGAGGGCACAAGTTTGAAATTTACCGCTTCAGTCCTTGACCATATCATTGATTCCCTGGCGCCGTATTCCCTCGCCTGCTCCTGGGACAACGTGGGATTTCAGGTGGGGCGCAGTGACAGGAACATCGCGGCTGTCTTGTGCGCCCTTGAGATTACCCCAGCAATTATCAGGGAGGCTGTGAGAAAAAAGGCGGATGCCATCATCTCACATCACCCACTTATCTTTCATCCCGTTTTGCGGATTACAGATTCAGCAGTTACGGGACAACTTGTGACTGACATTATCCTTTCTGGACTCTGCCTATTTGTGGCGCACACAAATCTTGACAAATCTCCCTGCGGGACAAACCACGCCCTTGCAAAACTTATCGGTCTTGCAAATCTCCGGTTCATCCAGCCGGAACCTGTTCAAATCGGCAAACCGCAATATGGCATGGGATATGTCGGGAAACTCCCGAAAACCATAACAATAAAAAGATTCATTGAAGAGGTCAAGCGTTGTCTGAGAGTAAGCCATGTGCAGGTGATTGGTGATGTGAAAGGCAGGGTCAGGCGTGTTGCAGTTCTTGCCGGTTCGGGAAATGAAGCAATAAAGGGCATGGATATGAGTCTTGCAGACGTTTTATTGACGGGTGAGATGTCCCATCACGCCGCCCTTGAGGCAAAGATTCTGGGGATGACTGTCATCTGTGCGGGGCATTATGCCACCGAGGCTGTCGGGATGAAATATTTCGCCGGTTTTTTACGTCGTCACAAGGGTATCCAGGAGGCGGGTGTGAAAATCCTGGAGGCAAAATGTCAGTCCCCGCCTTACGAATATGTTTAACGGTATTTTCACGGAGGCAATCGCATGATAAAGGAAGACCTCGAAAAACTTTTCATGTTACAGGAGATAGACCATGAAATGGCGCAGATTCATAAGCAGTTAAATCTGCATCCTCCAATGCTGAAGCGCCTTGAGAATAACCTGGAACGCAAAAGAAAAGAGTTGGAGCAGACAAGGAATGAGCAGAAGGAGTTGCTCAAGGAAAGAAGGTTAATGGAAAAGGAGATTCTATTCAGGCAGGAGGAAGTCCAGAAAAAACAAAATCAGCAAATGGCGCCAAAGATTAAACAGGACGCCTATAATGCCCTCAAGCGTGAGATTGATAAATTGAAGGAGGAAATCAGCCGCCTTGAGGATAAGGTTTTGCAATACATTTTAAAAGATGAGGAGATGGAGGCAGTCTTCGCCGAGGGGGAAAGAAATTTCAAGCATGAAGAGGAAGATGCTCAGATGGAGCGCCAGCGCATTCAGGAACAGATAGACAGCAAGAATCGTCGCCTCGCAGAACTTGAAAAAGAGCGGGAAAAGCATATTTTACTTGTCCCCGGAGACCTTCTCACCTATTACAACCGCTACATCAAAACCCATGTTCCGCCTGTGCTTGTGCGCGTTGAACAGGATTCCTGTGGTGGTTGTCACATGAGGATTCTCCCGCAGATAATTGTGGAAATACACAGGGGCGAAAAAATGGTCACCTGTGAAGGCTGCCGCCGGATTCTGATATCCAAAGATTGAGCGAGTGAAAAAGGGGGGGCACTGAGCGGCGTGCCAGACCGGTCAGCATGTTGATGGTTGTTGTTTTCCCTGCTCCGTTGGGGCCAAGAAAGCCAAATATTTCTCCTTTTGCCACATCAAAGTTGATTCCTTCCACGGCTGTAAAATCACCATAGCGCTTGGTCAAATTATGCACTTCTATGGCTTTTGCCACTGTTTCCATTCGCTCCATATTTTATCTGCCTGCAACTGATGAATTTTTCCATTGACCGCCTATAATGTATAAAATTGCCTCGCCAGGCTCCCGACTTTCGATTATACAACCGTCTCTTATTCCCATAAAGTATTCTGTCTGGATGTGAAAATGTTCTGCTATTGCGCTCTCAATCTCCTTCAGGTTTGTGTGTTTAATGTTTCTCACATACGATTCGGGATTAGCGGCTTTTTCCTTGAAAAAAATCGACTGAGGATTAAGCAACATTACGATAATCCTGCCAGTCGGGCGGAGCACATGCGCCGTATTCTCAATCGCTTTTCGATAATCCTCAATAAATTGCATTGAGGCGACGTAGATTGCAGCGTCAAAGGCGGATTCCCGGAAATTCATATCCTCCGCGCGTCCGATAATTTTACGGATAGTATCCGGCGCGCAGGCAAGCGCTTCCCGCGAGACATCCAGCCCGACCACGCGGAATCCCTTCACAGCCAAGCCCACTTCGATGATCGCCGGACCGCATCCGACGCTCAGGATGTCGACACACCCCGCCAGATGCCGAGCGAGGTAATCCAATTCAACTCGGAAGACCTTTTGCCAGAATTCGGATCCGCAGGATTGGAGGTATCTGGCTTCTTCTATTGCATTGTCCTGCTTCATTGACGAGTCTCACCTTCCCTTTGGTCATTGATTTCGTGCGCGGAAAAGAAATATTTTCCATCCAGCAAGACCCGCAAAATCTTGCCATCCCTGATGAGCATATCGAGATATTTTGTCGCCTCGGTCGGGTGAATATTCAGGGAAAGCGCAATATCCGCCAGTGTGCAGGGACGTCGGCTCAGCAATGCCGCGATGTTTTCGCGTGCGGTATTCGACGCCTGCGTAATGGACGTCGGGGTTTGACTGTAATCGCCGACCACCTCGACCATTCCCGAAAAACATCCGGCCAGTTTTTCCATACGATCTTTTGAAACAGCGACGGCATATTCTTCCGCGGGCGGACGCGAAACCGTATTCAATTGCACCCGCGCCGGATTAATCTTTTTTGTCATAGCGGCTATCTTTTGGACCTCGGCCTCGATTCCCGTGACCCCGTCAAGAAGGAACACTTCCAGCCAGACCTTCCCGGAAAATCGACCGGTAAATTCCGCAAGTCCATCTATCATTTGTTCAAAGACGATTTCCCCATGCGGGCGGTTGACATATTTGAAAAGACGATTATCGCCGGCATCAAGCGATGGAATAACAAGATTTGCCTCCATCAGGGCATCCTGAACTTCCAGTTTCCAAATGAGAGAACCATTAGTGAGAATCGCTGTGGGAATCCGGGTCAGCTCCCTGATCCTTCCGATCAGTCCTCCAATACCGCTATTAAGCGTTGGCTCCCCTGATCCCGCAAGAGTGATGTAATCGGGCGCGGGCTCCGTGGCCAATTTCCGCTCCAGTTCTGATGCGATGTCCTCGACCGCGACATATTCCTTTCGCTCAATGGTTTTGTCCGTCGTTTGTCCAAGCTGGCAATAGATACAGTCATACGTGCAAGTCTTGAATGGCACGAGGTCAACGCCCAAGGATCGTCCCAGACGCCGCGAGGGAACAGGCCCATAGACATATCGATAAAATCTACCGCTCATGACTATCCCCCGCACGACGGACTGTCGCAACGCTCGTCCCGCCCGCAACAGGTCCTGCCAGACGATTCAAAAGAGCATCCATTGCCATGCCCCGAGCCGCCATGTCCGGTTCCTTTGAGAAGAAAGCCGCTGCCGCTGACCAAGCGCTGAACCTCTCCATTGCATTCAGGACATTGAGCAAGGGGCGCTTCCGTGATGGACTGCTGGCGTTCGAACATCGCGCCGCACGCCTTGCACTGGTATTCGTAGGTTGGCATAATTTAACCTTCCTTTTTTAATTTGGTGTCAGATGGATACTTAAAATTTCCTCTGATTATTCATTGCACGAGCAAAATGACCCCGCCTTTTTAATATCGCCCCGGATATACGAGGCAACGGCATCATCGCAGGTGGGAACTTCCTCCACGATGAGCGGCTGGATGCCGCTGGCGGAAAGCTCCTCCGCCGCACGCCAGCCCATCCCCTGACACAGAATCGCCTGACAATCTTTCAGGATTTCTACCACATCCGCATGACTATGGGCTTGATCGTGGGAATGAGGAACGCCATCGAGACACTGTCCCTGGGCAAAAGCGGTCTGGTGATTCGGGCGCATTTCCCTGTTCGCGATTTTATTGTCCTGAATCTCGTAAACGATGAAACAGGCGCTGCGTCCGAAATGACACGAGACGGCAACGCCGTCCGATGAAGCAACGGCAATTTTCATTTTATAACTCCTTTTGATTAATATCGGCCTCTGCGGCATCCGCGTCCAGCACGGGCATAACCGCGGTCTTCCTCGGCGCGATGGATATTTTTACTCTGGCAGGCGGGACATTCCGCGGGACGTCCCGTGCCATGAGGCAGTTCCCAGACATGCTGACATTCGGAACACTGAAATTTGCGCATATTTGCCATGACAACTTCACCTCCTTCAATTCGAATTGCCTTGCCCTCGACCAAGGCCTTAGCCGTTTTGCGGCGGGCTGATTCAATGATGCGCCCGAAAGTCTGGCGCGAAACATTCATCCGTTGTGCCGCCGCCTCGTGATACAAGCCTTCCATATCCGCCAGACGGAGAGATTCCAATTCATCCAGCGTTAGACAGATTTCCTCCAAGGCGGAGAGCGGCACGCCTGCAGGCTTGAAAACAACGCAGGGTGGCGCTCCGGCAATTCTACGGCAACAAAACGGACGAGGCATATTTTTCTTCCCGCAAAAAACAATAAACTATTATGAGCATATGCCCATAACGACGGCAAGCAAAATCTTTCAAAAAAATTCGGGCGGTGGGGTTTTGTGGCCCGAGCCCCCTGTTTTGATTTTATCCTGTGTATCATGTCTATCCATGTTAAATCAAGATTGTAACAATGATTAACGGATAGTCAGTATATAAGATTTTTTTAGTATTATTTGGTCTTGTCGAAGATTCGCCGAAGCAAATGAAATTAGCGAATTCGTATTTTCAACAAGATTAACGAGGAGCATTCTCAGGTTGAGCGGGATGCCATACTCGTGGAAGGCGACATGACCGCGTCCACCGATAATGTTTGTGATGGTTTATTTGCGAAAAACAAGCGGAAAGCGTTCCGGCTCATCCAGTGCCTCAAGTTCGATATCAATATCCAACTGGGGCCAATGAAATTGATTGGGGGAAATTTGCTGGAAGGTCAGGATTTGTTCCACACTGGCTTTCTTAAATTCGGGATAATCCTCGAAAGGGACAAAATATTCACGGTCTTCAACAAGCAACCAGAATCCCAATGCGCCTATATTGGTAACTTCACTTTGAAAAGTGTTTATCCCATGCGCTCTTAAAGTCTTTCTCATGCTTCTTCACCAAAATCGTTGGGGACATATCACCCTCCACAAAATCAAGCGAATTATCCCCTTGAATGAAAGGGAATTCAAGATGAATTATCGAGCACACAAGAAAAAATCGGGCGGCGAGTTCTGAGGCTGCGCCGCCCGATGATTGTGCGATTGATTTTGGGTAAGATTACTTGGTCTTGTCGATGATTTTGATGCCCTTCTTTTTCAATTCGGCTTCTTTGCCGACGATGCCTTCGGCGGCGACAGCATCAATGACGTAAATCATATTGCCAGCACCAGCGGCGAATTTTTGTCCGTAGGAAATAGGCACGTCAGCGGTTACAGGACCAAGAAGCGACTCGGCAACCGGCGCTGTCTTGCGAGGACCATTCGCCACGAGCAGAACGGTCTTTGCTTTGTAAACCAAGACCACGCCCATGGAGATGGCGTAGTTCGGGCTGTCCTTAAACGAAGGGAAGTGCCCGTCTTTAACGGCGTTCCTGATGGTGTTGTCATCGAGCTTGACGAGGAGCATTCTCAGGTTGAGCGGGATGCCGGACTCATGGAAGGCAACATGACCGCGGCCGCCGACGCCGACGATGTGCAGGTCAATCCCGCCAGCATACTCAATGGCTTTTTCATAAGCGTCCAAGATTTCCTTCTTGATATACTTGAGGTAAGCGATTTTTGCGGAAGCCTTGATGACGACTGCTTTGCCCTTGCCGGTTCCCTTCATCTCAAAATCGCTCTTAGACTTCTTCAGGGCGTTAATCAGTGCGGACTGGCAGATGAGCGTGCCAAAAGGAACATAGGTTCTGGCAAAAGTCTTTCTGAGTTTGCCGAAGAGTTGCTGAATCATGAAGTAGGAGTAGGATTCGGGATGCAAGGCGCGGAGCTGGGAATTCTCGCCGGGCAAGCCAATATACTCGTCTAAGTTGAACGAGATAACGTTGGCGGCGTCAAACCTTTCCTGATTATCTGCGAGATACTGATAGAGACCGGTGGGGGAATTGCCGGTTGCCAGACCGAGGATGTATTTGGGTTTCTGCCTTGTGGGTTTGAAAGACTTGAGTTCCTTAAGGACAATCTTGCCCGCCTCTTCGCTCATGTGGGCGAAGTCTTTTGTAATGATAACGGTAAACGGCATACGTTTCACTCCTTGAAAAATTTTCGGTATTCCTCAATTTATCGGAACGAAGTAAAGTGGACGCATCCGCATTACTTCAATTTCGCGATCAGGTTCTGGACCTCAATCCTGGTCTTTTCCGCCTCTGCAAGGGTCTCCTTGACAAAGGCATTATCCTTAGCGGCTTCATGAGCCTCGGCGTAATCAGGGATAACGCGCACGCCGCGCCTGTCATCCTTCACCTTGGATTCCTCCACATCGCGGGCGATTTTCACACACATGCCGGCATAGGCGCCGAGCAATGATTTCACATCTGCATCTTTGAATTCTAAAAGGATGATGGCGCGCTCATGCTCCCAGCGGGTGTCCGAGGTTTTAGTATTGAGCGCCTTCGGCACCACGTCAATTCTGCCTGAGGCGAACATCTCTTCAACTTTTTTCTTAAGTCCCTTCAGGGCATAATATCTGATGTAGTATGTGTAAGCCTCAATACCATTTTTGCGGGATTCCTCGCTCATGTAATTCTTGCCGAGTCCGTGAATATCCTTATCTGTATAATATGTCTTGACCTCTTTGACTGCGGAAAGGCGTTTGCGCGCCTCTATCATCATGTCAACAATATCGGGGCGGAAGACCTCAAACACGAACTGTGTGCGCTTTGCCTTGTTGCGCTTGATATATTTCCCCTCATTCCGCTTGATGCTGAAGATGTTATCGGAGAGCACCCAGCTGGGCATGATTTCGTTATAAGCGGGAGAAATTCCTTCAAGACGGTCCGCCGGCGTGTTTATGAGGGAGAAGGGCATTTCAACTTTCTGCCCCAGGGCATTGACAGCGGTGGCGATGATGGAGTAGGGCGCATGGGAGAAATCGGTGGGCATCTTGATGTTCACGCCGAGCCCGAAGAATGTCCCCTCGCCGCACCAGATTTCCTGGTCGGGCGCCTTGCCTGTATGGTTTGAACCAACATTGGCGCCATAACCCACGTTGCCTTTGCCTTCGGGCCAGTAAGCGGCGATGAGGAGCGCCTGGTGATGAAATCCAACGAACGGACCGCACAGGGAGGCGGTGCATTCGCCCTCGGCGACACCGGTGTTGGGACCGAGGATGGACTCCGTCACCTTGCCATGGCGCTCGGCGTGGCTATGCTCGGTCAGGATTGACTTATCCACAATTGCCATGCTTGCCGCCTCACATCCCCACTGAAGGATGGACTTGCGCACAAATGCCCCGCCAGTCACCTCCGTAACCTCTTCCTCATTGGAGAGGATTGTGGATTCATTGACGAGGGTCGCTCCGTCAATCAGCGCAGATGCACCGATGAAGGCGTTGACGACCTTCGGGGTGTTGCGCACAACTGCCTTCGCACAAATGAAGCCCTTCGGAGATTTCACAGCATCAAGATACTTTGCAATGAACTCCTTGTATTCCTTCTGCAGTTCCTTATCGGCGCGATGGCCGCAAACAAGCTCCGCGACAGGGATGGTGAGCTCTGCATAAGACATGAGCTCACGCCCGCCGGTCTCAATTGCGATGTTCATCTCCACGCCATTTCCAAAGGCGGTCTCACCGCCGACAATTGAATCGCAATTGAACACTACCGCCCCGTCCTGAACAATATAGTTGGAGATGGAGCCAACATTCTTAAGAAGGACATCGCAGCCGATTTCACAATCCTTGACCGTGCTGTGATAAATACCCACGGGATAAGTCAGGTTCCTGTCCACCTGCACATCATCCTTGTGAGCGCAAGCGAGGATGCATTTCCCGAAGAAGCTGGAATGGTAAATCCGCTCTGGCGTAAAGCACCTGGCAACAAGGATATCATCCCAGTTTGGATCATCCCTTCAGGGGGACTGGTTCAAATTTCGGGATTGGAATAAAAGCTATTCAGAGCGATGGTGACTGCGCCGCGAATCCCCTGTTCGGCACCAAATGTCGCACGGTCAACCTTGACATGTTTTTCTATATACTCAAGCGTATGCACACGCAGATTTCCCTTGATACATTCAAGAAGGACATCGCAGGACTTGGATTCCACCATGATTCCGCCAAATAATATAACCTCGGGACCAATGATATTCAGCAGGTTTGCAACACCTATGGCGAGATAATGACCAATATCTTTTATCAACCTATGGGCGAGACTATCGCCATCTGCGGCGGCAAGACAGATTGCCTCAGCCGTGATTTCACCCCCGGGACCGGCAAATTCAAGAATCCGGGTATTGACGCCCTCCTTGATCGCATCTTTTACCTGCGCAACAAGGGCATAATCGGAGGCTACGCTTTCCAGACAGC
>JAPLSR010000258.1 GCA_026398545.1 Candidatus Sumerlaeota bacterium
TTATTGCCTCATCAACCTGGGCGGCTGTCTGTTTCTGCTGTTCGGTCATCTCCTGCTTGCCTGTCGTTCCCTGCTGCATCATGCTCATCTGTGCCTGGAGGTCACCAATCTTCTTTTTCAAATCCTCTGCATAGATGCCCATCAGGGATTCCATGTTCGCATAGACCAAAATGTCCGCGTCAGGGGCTTTAGAGATGAACGGTTGCACCTTGGGGAGGAGGTCCACCCCGCGTATGATGCAGGGATTATCATCGCCCACAACAAGGATATTATCCTTGAGAACGGAAAGCGTCCCTTTCGCCTCAACGCCTGCCTTTATCTTTGTGGCGTCCGTCACGGGAAGGTAGCCGACTATAAAGTTGGTGTATTTTTTGGGGTTCAAAAGGACAATCACGATGGAGCGCGTGGCATCAATGCCTGTCAGGGTCGGGTCGCCGAATAACTGCCCCACGCTCATCTTTGCGGTGCCGGGCGGCAGCTGTGGATTCACCTGGGATGCCCAATAATCAATGGTATCCAGCAGACCGGTGAGATTTCTGCCGCAGGCATAACCCAGCACATCCACATCCGCAATGGGTTCGGGCATACTGATGGCGGGTGTCACCTGCACTGCCTCGCTGGTTTTTTTGATTGCCGGCGCCGGGGCGGCAGGTTTTTCTTCCTCTTTTTTGGCGCATGTGAAAATCGTCAGCGCGCAGAGAAGAAGCACAATCACTAAGAACCTCTTTTTGTTCATCATACTGCTCCTTTTATTATTTTACAGTGGAAAAACCCCATTCATGTTTTTGGGGAAAATACCCAAAGTCTAAATTGATAGTTTATTACACCCCATAATCGCATAACGCAATCTTTTTTTCAATCTCATGCGGATTTCTTTCATGTTGACCATTTATTTATTCTTCATAGAAAAAAAGAAAAGCCGGAATGAAAAATTCCGGCTTTCGATAGTTCATTTTTTGAAACAATTATTGAAACAATTCCCAGTTTTTGGCATCCAATGGAGGAATCGGAGTGGGAGTGGGAGTGGGTGTGGGTGTGGGTGTGGGACGAGTAAAGAGCGGTGAAGAAATCCAGACTGAGTCGACAATGCCTCCAGCTCCGCGCAGGCTAACAGCATAAAGGCTCTTGCTCTTTTCCGAATAAACGACATCATGATATCTAAGGGTACTCGGGAGTGAGGTGTCTGTAGTTGAGGACCATGCGCCTACTGTATGGGTCGAGGTATTATATGTGGCTCGCCATACAGTACTTTGAACAGTCCCACCCGTCGTTCTGCCGGCAATTGCAAGAAGGGTATTTCCGATAGCCAGAATACGGGTCCCATACATTGTCATGGGGAACTTATCCGTCTGCACAACCCATGCGCCCATTGAACCGTTGGACGGATTGGTCTGGGAGACATAAACAGTATCCAGAGCTGAGGCGTTAGTATTTGTTACTGTCAATCCTGGCATCAGGATAATGTCATTACCCACAGCACATGCAGAGGAGAATTGGCATGGAGTCGGGAGAGTTGGACCCGCCTGCCATGTGTCCAATGTCCCATCAATCTTGATCTTGGCATAATAACATCTATCAAAATTTGTGCCGACCGCACCATCACCGCCCATTATATAAAAGTATCCGTTAACGATGACAACTCCGGCCAGCTCAGGGTCATAAACAGCCGGTGTTGTGGGGAAAATGGCACTATGGGACCAGGCTGTATCGAGATTTCCATCTGCCACTATTTTATTAAATGTAACATCATTTCTGTTGGGTCCGGTGCTATTCCAACCACCACCTCCAATATAAACATAGCCATTATATGCCGCGCAGCCACTGCTTAAGTAAGAATAATTAACAACGGTTTCAAAACTTGTCACCTCAACCGCCAGGTCAACATCGCCGGTGTATTGATTCACCTTTATTTTAAACACCCTTGCTGTATCACCGTCATAATTGTTATTGCCTCCAAACACATAAATATAATCGCCATAGATGGCGGCTCCAGCCATTTGGGGTGCTAAAATTCCCGGCGTGGTCGGATAAATGCTATCCTGTTGAGTCCACGCGGTAATTGCCGCAGGTTGTGCAAACACACACATGGAAACCATAAAAAGTGCAATGATACTCAAAATAACTTTTCTCATTTTTTTTCTCCTTTGAAATTTTGTCTTTGGAAATTATAACAAATCAAATATTTTAGATGTTATCACCTCCTTTAAATGGAGATTAATGTTTAACTTTAATAAAATACATATAAGTATATATAAGCGATTTGCACTTAGTGTCAATAACTTTTTTTCATTTTTTGCCCCTTTTTTTGCCTCTTCAGTATCCACTTGACCAGCCCCTTTTTGATGTATTGATTATGTTTTAACTTAATAAGGGGAGGATTCCTATGTTGAATGGATTTGTCCGCATCCGAAAGCCGGAAAATGAGCCTGTTCTCTCCTATGCCCCGGGGGCGAAGGAACGCACAGAAATCAAGACACGCCTCAAGCAGATGCTCAACACGCCTGTGGAGGTTCCCTGCATCATCGGCGGCAGGGAAATCAAAACAGGGGATATCGCCGAGATGCACCCACCCCATAATCTTGAGCAGTCTCTTGGAAGATATCACAAGGCGGGGGCAAAGGAAGTGGCAATGGCAATCGATGCCGCCGTTAATGCCCGTAAGGAGTGGGGCACAATGGACCATGTCTCCCGCGCCGCTGTTTTTCTTCGGGCGGCGGAACTCCTCGCCGGTAAATATCGCATGGCGCTGAACGCCGCTACCATGCTCTGTATGAGCAAATCGTGCCATCAGGCGGAAATCGATTCCGCATGTGAGCTGATTGATTTCTGGCGGTTCAATCCTTACTACATGACCCAGATTTTTGAGGAACAGCCGATTTCCACGCGGGATGTAATGAATTATGTGGAACAGCGACCATTGGAGGGTTTTGTCTTTGCCATAACCCCATTTAATTTTACCTCCATTGCCGGGAATCTCCCAACCGCTCCAGCGCTCATGGGCAATACAGTCGTCTGGAAGCCCGCCTCATCCGCCGTCCTCCCCGCATATTACATCATGCAGATTCTAAAGGAGGCGGGTCTGCCCGATGGGGTGATAAATATGGTGCCGGGACAGGGGTCGGTTGTTGGTCCTCTGGTGCTTGCCCACCCCGACCTTGCTGGTGTTCATTTCACAGGTTCCACAGCCGTCTTTGCCAACATCTGGAAGACCGTCGGTTCGGACGTCCTGAGATACAGGTCATATCCGCGCATCGTGGGAGAGACCGGCGGAAAGGATTTCGTATTTGTCCACGCCTCGGCAGATATGGAGGCGCTTGCCACCGCCCTCATCCGCGGTTCCTTTGAATATCAGGGGCAGAAATGCTCCGCCTCCAGCCGCGCTTACATCCCTGACACACTCTGGTCCCCCCTCAAGCGCCACCTCATTGACGAAATTTCCACCATCAAGGTCGGGGATGTGTGTGACTTCTCAAACTATATGAATGCCGTCATTGACAAGGGCGCCTACCAATCCATCACAAATTACATCAAACATGCAAAAGGTGAATCCGGACTGAACATTCTCTGCGGGGGAACTTATGATGACAGCGTTGGATATTTTATCCAGCCAACGGTGGTGCTTACAGAAAATCCAAAATCCAGACTAATCTGCGAGGAAATTTTTGGTCCAGTTTTGACCATTTACGTTTATCCCGAAAATGAATATGAGAAGACGCTTGAGCTATGCAATGAGACCTCTCCCTATGGTCTGACAGGCGCCATCTTTGCACGGGATAGAATTGCGATTGCAAAGGCGGCGAGCGTCCTGCGGTATGCGGCGGGAAATTTTTACATCAATGACAAACCCACAGGAGCCGTTGTGGGTCAGCAACCCTTTGGCGGTTCCCGCGCCTCCGGCACGAATGATAAGGCGGGCCGCGCAATCAATCTCCTCCGCTGGGTCTCCCCCCGCGCCATCAAGGAAAACCTCGTCCCCCCAACCAATTACCGCTATCCCTTTCTAACAAAGGAGTAAAGTGCAAAACAATTCGCCTCAGATGAATAATTTGTACGCCTGAGGCGGATTCGTGGAGATTCGTGGATAAATCAGATTCAGGCTAATCAAATATTCTGGTTAGTTTTTTTTCATCTCATCAAGTGTCTTTAAAATTCTTGCGAGAAGCAGTTTCAGTCCAATATTTTTTTCAGCGGAAACAGGCAGGATGGAAATCCCCTCTTTTTTAAACCGCCGCACAAGACTTCGCACCGTCTTATCCGGGGCAAGGTCAATCTTGTTCAGGACAACAATCTGCGGCTTTTCCACAAGGGTTTCACTGTAGGAACAGAGTTCTGTCATCAGCAGTTTATATTTTGAAAACAATGTCTCAAAATCCTGAGAATCAAGTTCGATGGGGACAAGATGGACAAGGAGCCGTGTGCGTTCAATGTGTCTCAGGAATCGGTCGCCTAACCCCGCCCCACGGCTCGCACCCTCTATCAGTCCCGGAATATCTGCTATCACAATTTGCT
>JAPLSR010000308.1 GCA_026398545.1 Candidatus Sumerlaeota bacterium
GGAGTCCTTATGCCCGCATCGGACAGCCTGTCATCATCCCCGGCTCCATGGGCACGGCGAGCTATCTCCTCATTGGCACTGACACGGGTGCGGAAAGCCTTTTCAGCGTGAACCACGGTGCAGGGCGCACAATGTCGCGCACTGCGGCGGCGGGCAGGACGCGTCACCGCGATGGCAAGGTGCTGAAGGCGGGCTCCATTACTGACGAGCGGTTTGAGGAGACCATGCGGGGTATCTATCTCGTCTGTGAAGACCGCTTCACCATCAAGGAGGAGGCGCCCGATGCCTACAAGGATATTGACGAGGTGATTCGCGTTGTGGTGGGTGCTGGATTGGCAAAATTGGTGGCGAAGATGGTTCCGCTCGCAGTCCTCAAGGGATAAGAATTTAATAATGCCTCGAATAAGGTTAAATTACCCACACAATCCACGGATTTAGCAAAGATTCCCCGTGCTCCTCGTGTCCGTCCGAGGCGGATGGTAAAATAGTTTTCTTTTTGTAAGGGACTATTAGAATAGTTGAAATATGTATCTCAGGCAGAACCAGATGCCGAGCAGGATGAATACAACCCCTGTGAGGCGGCGCATCCAGATTTCAAATGTTCCGAGCCTGTTGAATGCCCTTGCAGTCGCCTGTGTCCCCTTGCCCAGAATAAAGGCGAATATGATAACTGGTAGCCCGGTGCCAACTCCATAAATACCGGGCAGTAAGAAATGTGAGCGTGACGCCAGCGCTAAGGGGATTAGACTCCCGAAAAAAAGCGCCGCTGAGACAGGACAAAACGCAAGTGCAAAGAGTATCCCAAGAAGAAATGCCCCGACATGTCCCATATTTTCAATGCGCCTCTGTGTCCTTACCCCTCCGACTAATCCTGGCAGGTTTAAAGGGATAAATTCCAATATCACCATCCCCGCTAGAATGAGGATGGGTCCGAGAACCCTGTGCATATATTTCTGGAGAAAATAGGAAATACCGGGGATGGAAAGGACACTTGTGATGATGAGGATGCCAAGGATGGTGTATGTTGCCATGCGTCCGATGGTGTAAAGGAGACCTGAGAGGATGATATATCGTGTGCGTTTTATCTTCCTGCTTATGAAAGAGATTGCGGCGATATTGGTGGCAAGGGGACAGGGGCTGAGTGAGGTCAGGATTCCCAGCCAGAGGGCAACAGCCGTTCCTGAAATAAGCCCTTCCACGCTTATTTTCCCTCCATAAAGTTACTGAGCTCGCTCTGGATATATGAGACAAACTGGGACTCATTATTGAGAAGATTCCAGACCTGGTCCAGGTTTTTCCAGCGGGTCTGTTTGCCGCCGACCTTTTCCACAAGTATGACCTGTTTTGTAAAGAGATTGAAGTCGTTCACAAAGTGCTCATTCCCCGGCTCTTCCACATTGACGACCTTCCACTCAAGCCTTCCCGATTTCAGCTCCTCGTCGAAACAGTTCCGGATGGCTGTGGCGGCGAAATTTTCAATTGTAATGCAGGAGGAGCAACGGAAATCCCCGTGGAAGTAATAGGCGATGAATGTCTTTTCACCGCCGGGCGTCATGTTTTCGGTGGATTGGATTACTGATTTTTCCTCACCCTGCGGTTTTCTTTTCGTCTCCTGGATAATGAGCACTGCCACGCTTGCCGAGACAAAAAGCAGGAGAATCGCTGTAATGATATATTTTAGTTTCACGACCCTTTCCTCCTTATGTTATACCTGCCAAAATTCAGAGTTTAGCCTGTGAGATGTTTGGCGGCAGGTTATTAGCTTCATTCCTCATAAAGTCAAGATCCTTTTCCGGAAACCATTTTTTTGTGCGGAGGCAGATTTTTACAAGCATCAGCATGACAGGCACTTCGATGAGGACGCCGACGACCGTTGCAAGAGCGGCGCCTGAGGAAATGCCGAAGAGGAGCGTTGCCGTCGCAATCGCCACCTCGAAATGATTGGACGCCCCGATCATCGCCGAAGGCGCGGCATCCTCATAAGAGAGTTTCATCGCCTTTGCCAGAATATATCCCAGCCAGAAGATGAGATTCGTCTGGATGAAAAGCGGAATCGCGATCCAGAGAATGGTGAGCGGATTTGAGAGAATCACCTCGCCCTTGAAGGAGAAGAGAAGCACAAGCGTAATGAGGAGTGCGATGATCGTGATGGGCGTCAAGACGTGAAGAAATTTCTCCTTGAAATACGCCTCTCCCCTCGCGGCGATAATCCATCGGCGCGATAAAAAGCCCGCCACCAGCGGCAGCGCCACGTATATCGCGATGGAGAGGACCAGCGCCTGCCAGGGGACGGGGAGTTTCCCTACGCCTAATAAAAATCCTCCCAGCGGCCCATAAAGCACAAGCATCGAAAGCGAGTTAATCGCCACCATGACCAGCGTATGGCCATCGTTGCCCTTCGCCAGATAGCCCCACACGAGCACCATCGCCGTGCAGGGCGCGATGCCGAGCAGGATGCAGCCCGCCAGATAGCTCCGCCACAGCGGAACCTCCAGCATCTTGACGCCGCCGGCAAGAACGACCTTCCCCGCGCCATACGCCGCGCCTATAGGGAGGTCGAGTCCGAAGGGCATCTTGACCAGATCAGTGGCTTCCTTTCCAATGAAACCGCGAAATAAAATCCCCAGGAAGAATATCGCAATGGCATACATCGTGAATGGTTTGATAGCCCAGTTCACAAACAGGGTCAGCCCGACCGGCTTCACGCTTTTTCCCGCCTTGACCACTTCCGTAAAATCAATCTTCACCATAATGGGATACATCATGAAGAACAGGCAGACGGCGATGGGAATGGACACGACCGGCGCCCCGCCGACATAGATCGCCATGCCGTCCAGAGTCTGCGAAACCGTCGGCGCCATCTTCCCCAGCGCAATCCCCGCCGCGATGCACAAAAAAACCCAGAGCGTCAGGTATCGCTCGAAAAAACTCAATCCCCTTGGGAAGACCTTTTCCTGTATCGCCAAAATAACCCTCCTTATGATATTCCTATTTCATTCCCAGTTCGCTCAATTTATTCTCAATCTCATCCTGGGGGAAAAAGCCCGTGTGCCGAAAAACCTCCCGTCCGGTTTTATCAAAGAAGACCTGAACGGGGATGGATTGGATGCCGAAGCGGGCGGCGAGGATGCGTTCCTTGTTCACATGCACAAAGAGGATGTTGATTTTTCCCTCGTATTTTTTGCCGAGGGTTCCCAGGATGGGCATCATCATATCGCAGGGACGGCAGCCGCTCGCGCCGAAGTCCACCATCAAGGGCTTTCCGCTCGACCGGGCTTTGTCCACGGGATTATCGGAGGCAAGCGCCGACTGCTCCTTGACCCATGCCGCCGAGACAAAGATGGGGCGGTTCTTACCGATGTTCTGGATATGGGACTGCACGGCGTCCTGTTTCTTCTGCTGAAGGACATATCTTTTCAATTCAGAGGCGATCTTATCAAGGGACGCCCCGCCGCACATATCCTTATTCTTTTCATAGAAATCCGCGACTTCCTTATCAGAAACAGAAATGTCTTTGGTCAGATTTTCAAAATAGGATTGAATCAGAGAGTCTTCCACCTGCTGGGTATGGGTTGTGCCGCCTTCTTTTTTAGCGAGAAGCAAGAGCAGGCGGCGGGTTGCCATCTGTTCAAGAAGGAACAGGCGGTTTTTCTCCATTTGCGTCTTCATCTCCGCGGGCAGCTTTTGAATTTCCTGCTCCATATCCTTCTTTGATATTTCCAGACCTTCCGTTTTGAGGAGAACTCCATCGGGAAGGTCTGAAAGCAATCCCTGCATCAGTGCGCCGCTTGCCAGACCCGGATAAGACGTTTCGACTGTCTTTTTATCCGACTCGGAGAGCGCCATTGCAATACATCCGACACCTAAAGTTAGAATCAATACAGCGGATCTGAAACAGCGGGGAAACTTTTTCATTTGATGCTCCTTTATTGATTATACCAGGAATTTCTTGATCTCTTCGGCGGAAGCCACGCGCCCGACGAGCACCACCTTGCCGTCAATCGCCAGGGAGGGCGTCGCCATGACGCCGAAACCGATGATGTCGTTGATGTTCGTCACCTTTTCGATCTCATACGCAATGCCGAGCGCTTTTGCCGCCGCTTCCGCTTCTTCGGCGAGTTTCTTGCACTTCAGGCATCCTGTTCCAAGAATTTGAATCTTCTTCATCTTCCGACTCCTTAAAATGATCCATATATAAGACCCGTGATTGTCGCCATAACGACAACCAGCGAGACATAAACGACGGTCTTTTTAGTTCCCATGATGCTGCGCAGAACCAACATGCTTGGCAGTGAAAGCGCAGGTCCGGCGAGAAGGAGCGCCAGCGCGGGCCCCTTGCCCATGCCCGATCCGATCAGTCCCTGCAGGATGGGCACTTCGGTCAATGTGGCGAAATACATGAGCGCACCCGCGAACGAGGCGAAAAAGTTCGCCCAGAGGGAATTGCCGCCGACGGCGTTGCTGATCCATTGCGAGGGGATGACGCCCTCGTGTCCCACTCGCCCCAGCAGAAAGCCCGAAACGACCACGCCGACGAGCAAAAGCGGGAGAATCTGCTTGGCGAAGACCCATGTCGCAGAACACCAGTCGTGCAATTCTTTCCTGCTGAACCACGCCAGGCACATGGCCGCTAGCCCTACACCGCATATGCCCGTCAAAACCCATTTCGCCCGATATATTGCGAACCACGCGCCGGATGCCTCCGCTGGCTTTGCCCAATTCGCGAACACCAGAATCCCGACCATAGAGGCGAAATAAAGCGCCGTTTTCCGGAGCGGGCGCGTTGCGTGCGCCTCCGGCAGCAAGGTGTTCGCCTCCGCCCGCGCCACCTCTTCCTTGCGGAAGATCAGATGCATGAGCAGACCGATGACAACGCTGAACAGAACCGCGCCGACGGCGCGCGCCACGCCCAGCTCCATGCCGAGTATCCGCGCCGTCAGGATGATTGCCAGCACGTTGATAGCGGGACCGGAATAAAGAAACGCCGTTGCCGGTCCCAGACCCGCGCCCATCCGCCAGATGCCCGCAAAGAGCGGCAGAACCGTGCAGGAACAAACGGCGAGGATCGTTCCGGAGACCGAAGCGACGCCGTAGGCCAGAACCTTGTTGGCCCGCGCGCCAAGGTATTTCATCACGGACGCCTGGCTCACAAAGACGCTGATGCCCCCCGCAATGAAAAAGGCGGGGACCAGACACAATAAAACATGCTCTTTCGCATACCATTTCACAAGATAGAGCGATTCCATGACGGCGTTATCGAAACGGCGGTTTCCCACGGGAAGATAAAATGCGATCAAAAAGGCGCCCGCCATCAGAGCAAGATATTTCCACTCTTTCTTCCATGTCATGATTGGAAGCTCCTTGAATCATGGATTTTGTTCAGTTCGCGTTCCATGCAGTCGAGAAACTGGAGAACGCAGGGACAACGCAGGTTGTAAAAGACCTTGTTTTTGCGCTTGTCGTCCCAGACGAGACCGGCCTCTTTCAGCAGGGAAAGATGTTTTGAGATGGTGGACATGTCTGCGCCGACCATGTCCTTGAATTCGCAGACGCAGTGTTCGCGTTTCGCCAGCTGCCGGATGATAAAGAGCCGCGTGGGATGCGCCATAGCCTTGAGTGTTCGTGCCAGCGGCAGGAGTTCGCGCCGATTAAATTTTTTCATTGATTTTTCCCCTGTAAAAAATAAGAATAATTGGCTATTTGGCCAAATAGCAAAATATTGTCAATAAAAATATTGAGGCTCCGAACCGCAAAATTCCTTTGACGCACAAGGAATATCTGTTACATGAACATGCCATGTTATTTTTTCAGTTCCTTCTGCAGGTGGTTTTGATTTCACTTTCGGGCGTGATGGCGCCCGGACCGGTGACGGCGGTGACGCTTGGAAAGGGGAACGGTTCGCCTCATGCCGGCGCGCTCATCTCGCTCGGGCACGGCGCTGTGGAGTTCCCGCTTATGGTCGCCCTCTTTTATGGCTTCGGGGCAATTCTCAAATTTCCTTATGTGAAAGGAATAATCGCCCTCTTTGGCGGAGCGCTCATCCTGCTCATGGGCGTTGGGATGCTGAGGGACATGAACAGGAGCGAGGTTCGGGCGAAGGGGGAGAATCATTCATCCTTTATGGCGGGAGTCCTTTTGAGCGCGGGCAATCCCTATTTTATTCTCTGGTGGGCGACTATCGGGATAACGCTTATCATGCGCTCTGTGGGTTTTGGCATCCTGGGATTTCTTATTTTTGCCCTTGTCCACTGGCTTTGTGATTTTACCTGGTTATATTTTCTTTCCGCCCTTTCATACAGGGGAGGGAAGTTTTTCGGGAGGAGATTTCAACGGATTATTTTCGGCGTCTGCGGGATTTTGCTTTTATTTTTTGGCGGCGTCTTTATTGTGGATGCCACGAAAACATTCCTGTGAAGAGGGATTATGGGTAAAAAACTTGTCATTCTCTCCGGGCCGAGTTGTGTTGGGAAGGGGACGTTGAGGTCAGCCCTCCGGAGGCTTCACCCCGAAATCCATTATGCGGAACCTGTCCTCTGCCATAGCCGGCGTCCGCGCCTGAAGAGGACCACAAACACTTATGAGATTCATGGCGTGGATTATTACTTTCTCCCGCGCGGTCTTTTTCAACTGCTGGCCCCCCAGAGATTTCTGACCATCAAGATTCGCTCTGAATACCAGGCGCTTGACCTCGCACAGATTGAATACCTCTTTGAGAATTTTGACATGGTAGTGACCGAGGCGTATCCCTCGCTCGCAAGGCTTCTGACTGACTGGGCGAAGGGTCGCTGTGGAGAGCCCGGCTTCGCAGTGACGAGTGTATTCCTCTCACCACTTTCGCAGGGGGAGATAGAATCGGCATCCCGCGCTCAGGGTATATCTGCCGAGGAGGTAGTGTATCAGGTTATGATGAAGAAGATTGCACGGAGGAGAGAAGACCCTCTGGAGAGAATGGAGGAGCGGGCGCGCAGTGCCTTCTGGGAAATCCAGCAGTCTGTTCATTATGACCATTGCATCGTCAGCCACGCCGGCGAGGATGACTTAATGGCATGGAAAGACCCTTTGAGTTCCGAGGCGCAGAGGGCGCTGGATGAATTTGTCCGAATTATACTAAAATAGGAGCGAAGGACTCATCGTTATTGCCTGATTTCCGCCTACCCGTGCGTGATAATAATAACCTTATTATTTTATATCGCCATTTAGCCGCTGGAGGTTTGACTTTGCTTCAGGGTCATCGGGACGGATGGCAAGGAGGCGGGTCCATAGTTCACGAGCCTTTTCCTTCTCACCCTTTTGCGCATAGATGATGGCAAGATTATTCAGGGCATCTATGTTATCGGGATGGCGCATGAGGAGTTTCTGATAGATGGCGACGGCGTTTTTGAGGGCGCCGGCGTCTTTTGCGGCGCGGGTTTCATACATGTCGGCAAGGAATAGATATGCCTCCGGCGCTTCGGGCGAAAGGCGGATGGCATTTTTAAATGCGCCCATCGCCTCATCATCCTTCCCGATTTTGCGGAGCGCCATGCCTTTATAAACATAAGACGGGGCGAAGTCCGGATTGATGGCGATTGCCTGTTCGGCGGCATGGAGAAGTTCCGCTGCGGGAGCACCACGTCCAGCGAGGGTCTCCATCAGTCCCTCAAAAGCGCTGAGGAGTTCGGGGTTCAGCTCTGCCGCCACCCGAAATGCCGCCTCTGCCTCATCAAGACGTCCCCGGGCAAGTTTCAGCCTGCCCTTCAGAACGGCATTAAATGCGGAGCGGGGAAGAACGGACTCGCTGCGCCTGAGAGCCTCTTCCGCACGTGTGAGTTCCTTTTGCGCAAGGTAAATCTTAACAAATGTCTGCTCTTTCTGGCTCGCAAGATTGGGGCTGCTGGATGTATCCGCCGCCATGAGTTCCCTTTCGGACTCTGCGTATCTGCCGCGGGAGTATAACACCTGGGCAAATATGATGTGCGCCTGCGGATTGGCGGGATTTTTCCGAACGGCATCGCTCCATAGCGTCAGTGCATCGCGCCATGTGAGTGAGCGAGCCATGGATATCCCCGCGAAGATGACAAGCACGGCGCCGAAAAGGATTCGCACTGCCCGAAACCTTCCCATCCGTCCATCAGCCGCCACGGCAATGATGATGGCTATTCCAACCATTGGAATGTACAAAAACCGCTCCGCTATCCACAGACCAAGTGGGAATATGTTTGACACAGGGAGCAGGAAAAGGATGAACCAGAGGACTCCTGTGACATATTGCGAGCGCTGGCGAAGGAGTCGTGCCGTTGCCAAAAGCATTACCACAATCACCCCCATCCCCGTCAGGAAGCGTGGTGAAAGTGGCGAGGTCTCAATTGTGAAATAATTCGTGTAATCACAGACAAGACCTGCAGGCGCAATAATCAGCCGCAGGTAACGAAGAAAGACACGGGGCATGGTGAGCCATGTTGTGAGGGCTGAACCGGAGGGATAGTGTGGGATTTGGATTCCCTTTATCAGGAAGAAACGGGTCATCATATAGACTATGCCCGCAAGGAGGAATGGGCTGAGGCGAAAAAGCAGGTCGGGCAGTCTTTTAGTCAGCATGAGTTTCGGCGACGTGGTTTCTGAGGCGATGTAATCAATGCCCGCCAGTGCCGCAGGGAGCATCAAGACCAGCTCCTTTGTGAAAAGTCCCGCGATGAAGAAGAGGAGTGCAACAGCCCTGTAAAAATTTTGCCTTGTCCGCTCATGATAAAATAAAAGGGCGGCGCTGAGGATAAGACACAGGGCAAGGAGGTCTGTCCTGCCGGAGACAAAGCAGACCGGCTCCGAAAGGGCGGGATGAACGGCGAAGAAGAGCGAACCTGCAAACGCCCCGTTCCTCCCAAGTTTCAAAATCCCCGTCAGGACAAGGTAACACAGGACTGCATTCAGCGAGTGGAGCAATATATTTGTCAGCCGCCACCAGAATGGTCTCAGACCGAAAGTGTGATATTGAAGGGTGTTAAGAACCGTAACAATGGGACGGTAAAAGGTGATTTGCTCCGTTTCAAAGGCGTTGTGGAAAAATTCATGCGTAAATGCCGATGGGATATTTTTCAGTGATTTGATTATCGGGTTATAAAGAATCAGAAACTCATCATCCCAGATAAATCCGCCTGACACAGAGGGGAGAAAAATCGCCACCCCGATAACGGCAATGGTGAATATATGGAGCGTCCTTTGTTTCATAACCGTAATTCCCTTCACCCCTCATTCTCAGGGCTTCAGCCAGGCGTTTTGCTCATGGGGAAAGACCTTCAAGATGCGCCTGCCGCGTCCATCAAGGATGTAGAGCGAGCCAATGGAATCAAAGGCGAGGGCATCAGCCCTGACCTCCGGCAAGCCCTCCTTATCCCGGTCGAAGACAACGCCGCCAAGGAATTTACCGAGCGGTGTGAAAAGCTGGATGCGTCCGCCTGAGGAATCCACAACGGCAAGAATCCCACTGTGATTCACGGCAATGGACGATGGGAGTGATAAATCCCCCCACCTTGACCCCTTTTGACCGAAGAGCCATTTTTCAGCCTTCGTAGCCACTTCGGCGAAGTAGGCTAATGTCCCATCAGGTTGAAAAACCTGCACACGATGGTTTTCGGTGTCCGCCACGTAAAGTTCGCCGTTCACGCCGGATGCAATCCCTCCGGGACGCCCCAGTTGCCCATTGGCGCTTCCCGCTTCTCCCCACGCTTCGATTAATTCCCTCTTGAAGGAGAAATGGAGAATCCGGCACTTTTTCGCATCGGCAACAAAGATGTCGCCCGCCGGTGTAATGGCGATTGCGGAGGGGGAATCAATTTGTCTCCCCTTGTTCGCAGGGGTCTCAAGCGGGCTTATGAGCCTGCCGGAAAAATCATAGCAGAGGACATCCCTCGTTTCGGTGTCTATGACAAAAAGGTCTCCGAAGGGATTCATGGCAAGGGGACCCGGACGATGGAGAGTGCGTGAATCGCCGGTTTCATGAATCATGGTTTTCAAAAAGTCGCCCCTTGGGGAAAATACATTAACCGCATTGCGACCCGCATCGGAGATGTAAATCCGGTCGTTGCGGTCAATGAAGAGTCCTGTCGGTTCCGTGACAGAGCGTGGTTCGTTTCCATTAGGGATAAAGAGGTCTTGCCGCTTTTCCTCCGCCTTTGGCTTATACACAAAGACCCGCGGCTGGGGTGAGTAATAAACCGTCTCGCCGTCCGGTGTGATATAAAATTCCCTCCCCGTGCAAATTATACTTTGCAGGAAAAGAAGAATTATCAGGAATTCTTTACTTCGGCGCATATTATTATCTTCCCCGCTCATCGGGCGACCAGATATATTTATGAATCTGAAGGTTGAGCCTGATTGGGAGGTGGGTTTCAAGAATCCACCCGGCAAGGGCGTCCGGTCTCATCCGCCCGAATGCGGGGGAAAAGAGCACGCCCACCCGCTCGATAAGGGCATAACGGCGCACCATCTCCAGCGCAAAGTCAAAATCCGCCCTGTCGCCAATCACAAATTTAACCTCATCCGAAGGACGAAGCCTCTCCAGATTCGCAAGGTAATTTTTACTCGCCATTCCGCTGCCCGGACATTTTACATCCAGAATCACGTTCACGCCTTCAGGAATCTCGCCCAGGGGGATGGAGCCGTTAGTTTCGAGGATGACTTTGAAGCCCCCCTGTATGAGTTTGTGCACAAGGTCACGCGTTTCCTCCTGCAGAAGCGGTTCGCCACCAGTCAGGAGCACCAGCCGGAGACCGCTTGCATGGCAGAAGGCGCACACCTGCTCCAGACTCATCTCCATATATGATGAGCGGGCGAAGGGCGTGTCACAGAAGGAGCAATCCAGGTTACACCCTGCAAGCCTTACAATGACGCACGGCAGACCCGCATGACTCGTCTCACCCTCAATAGCGGGATACATTTCACAGACATTCAGCATGGCATTGCCATTTATGGATTTGTTTTAAAATAAAGCCAACCTGCGGGGCGATGTAAAGGTCATTTTTGATGAATGTGCGGAACTTTTTTTCACGGCAGTGTGTCCTAATCATTAGAAAGTCTTTTAAGGAGGAATGACAAAATGAAAAGCGCATTACGAACATATGTTTTCACTCTTCTGTTTATTTCACACCTTTGTTTGCTCCATGCAGACGGGCTCATCATCATAGATGCCCCTATTCCCCATGGAATTGCGGTTCGTCCGGCGGTGCCCAAGCCGGAAGCCCTGCCCGTCAAATATCATCACGTGAAGGTTGAAATCACCAATCAGGTTGCCACCACACACATTGACCAGGTGTTTTTAAATCCTTATGACCGCGACCTTGAGGGGACTTATATCTTTCCCCTCCCCGAGGAGGCGGCAATCTCCGATTTCGCCCTTTACATGGACGGTCAAAGGGTCAGTGGCGACGTGTTGGAGAAGGAAAAGGCGCGCCGTATCTATGAGGATATCGTCCGTCGCATGAAAGACCCCGGTCTTCTTGAATATATCGGACGCAATATGTTTCAGGCGCGCATCTATCCCATCCCTGCGAGGGGCGAGCGGCGTATTGAGCTCACCTATCACCAGACCCTCAAATATGACGCAGGTATAGTGCAGTATGTCTATCCGCTCAACACAGAGCGTTTCTCGCCAAAGCCTCTCGATGAGGTCTCTCTCTCGGTGAAGGTAAAATCCGCCGTGCCGATAAAGACCATCTATTCGCCCAGTCATGAGGTGGATGTCAAACTGGAAAAAAATGAGGCGACATGCGGGTTCGAGGAGAAAAATGTCCGTCCGGACAGGGATTTTGTCCTGTATTATACCGTTTCGGAGAAGGACCTCGGGTTGAATCTCCTCACGCACAAGCGCCCCGATGCGGATGGCTTTTTCATGATGCTCATATCGCCCGGAAAGATTGACGCACCAGCGCAGGAAAAGGATATTGTGTTCGTCCTGGATACCTCCGGCAGTATGAAGGGTGAAAAGTTGGCTCAGGTCAAGGATGCCCTGCGATTCTGCCTCAAGGGTTTGAAAAAGGGCGACCGCTTCGGGCTCATCACCTTTGCCACTGCTGTGAACCCGCTTAAGGATGCCCTTTCAGAGGTGAATGATGCGGAGATTCAGTCGGCGCTCAAGTTTGTGGACGTGATGGAGGCAAGAGGCGGAACGGATATCAATAGCGCACTGGTCAAGGCGCTGGAGATGCTGCCTGAATCCAGGCGTCCGCGTATGGTGGTCTTTCTCACGGATGGCGAACCCACCATCGGCGTTACCAACCGGGAGGATATACTTAAACACGTTGCCGAGGACAATAAGGTAAAGGCGCGCATATTTGCCTTCGGCGTCGGGGAGGAGGTCAATACCATACTCCTTGATAAGATTGCCGATACGCAACGAGGCGCCGTTGAATATGTTAAGCCGGGCGAAAATATAGAGATTAAGGTTTCATCATTCTTTGACAAGATAAGTGAGCCCGTGCTGACTGACCTCGCCATCGATTACGGCAAGGTCAAAGTTACAGACATCTATCCCCAAACCCTGCCCGACCTCTTTTATGGCAGTCAGATAACACTTATGGGGCGCTTTAGCGGCGAGGGCGTTACGGCTATAACTCTCACAGGCTATGTGGGCGGCAAGAAGACGAGTTTTGTCTTTGAGGACAATTTCAAAAATACGGAGCGCGAAAATGAATTCATTCCGCGCCTCTGGGCAACACGAAAAATCGGCTATCTCCTGAGCGAGGTGCGCCTGAAGGGGGAAAATAAGGAACTCATTGATGAAATCGTCCGCCTGAGCCGTGAATATGGCATCATAACCCCATATACATCTTTCCTTATTGTTGATAAGGATGAAGTGCCGGGACGGGTGGCTAACTTACCTCAAGGGACGCGGGTGCCATATTTTGGGATTCGGGCGGGGGACACTATGGCTGGCGCTCCTCAGATGCAGACATTTGCAATGCGGATGAAGTCAGAGGTCGGACATGAGGCAGTTACTGTATCCAAATCCCTGCGCGACTTGAGGGAGTCAAAGGTTGCAGCCGCGCCGGCGGAAGTGAAGGACAGGGTCAAGCACATCGGGGGCAAGACATTTTACCTGAGGGATGAATACTGGGTGGATTCCACCTTCAAGGAGGGCATGAAGGTCAAAGAGGTCAAATATTTGAGCGATGAATATTTCAGCCTCCTGAAGGATAAATCCGAGTTGGGGAAATACTTTTCCGCCGCCGAGAAAATCATCATCGTTTTCAAGGGGGAGTGTTATAAAATTATAGAATGAGTAAAGTGTAGTATCAGGGAACTATGGGAGTCCTTGATAGAGGATGCCTCCTCTCCAGAGATGGACGGAGGCATTTCCTTTTTCAGGGTGGTCATATCATGAATTGAGGTGAGCCTTTTTTAAATATTTATTGACTTGTGGTTTATCTATGGTTTAAATAAAATCAAAAATTTTCACCAAACTTTTCATTATAAAGGAGGTGAACAAAATGTCCTTGAGAAAAGATAAAGAAATAGGGACAGCGAGGGGTAAAATTTTAAGAAAAGTGTTCATTTCCCTGGTCATCTTTTTGTTTATAGCCCTGTCCGTCCTTGCAACAGAGCCGTATGATATACTCTTCAGCACAGATGAGGATTTTTCGCTCAATCTTCTCCGCCCTGCCGATGATAATCTTGTTTATTATTCCGCAGGCAGTTATGATATATCGAGTCTAATTTCCCCCGGAACGCTTCCTCCCGAGGTGAATATTGATGCCCTGTCAATAGTCGGCGCCAATACGGTGGTATTTTCCCTCGATGAGGATGCCTTCCTGCCGGGCGTGGGACTTGTGGCAGATGAAGACCTGATTTCCTTTGATGGTTTAAATTTCAGCCTCTGGTGGGATGGCTCGGCGAATGGATTGCCGCCAGAGGTTAATCTTGATGCCGTTCATGTGATTTCCCCCACCGAATTTTTATTCTCCCTGGAGGAGGATGCGATTCTTCCGGATGTGGGCCTTGTGGCGGATGAAGATATCATCCGGTTTTCAGGCGGGACGTTCACCATGGAGCTGGATGGTTCCGCGATCGGCATTCCGCCCGAGGCGGATGTGGATGCCGTCGCTATCCTGCCTAATACGACGCCTGTGACCTACATTTTATCCCTGCGTTCTGCCAATTTTATTGATGGGAATCTCTATTGCCATTCCGATTTGATTGCCTACAGCGTGGGAGGTTTTTCAAAGTTCTTTGACGCCGAAGCGAATGGCATCCCACCCGAAGTGAATATTAATGCCGTGGAAATCCTGGGAAGAACGCATGTCCCGGACTGGATGCTTATTAATCGTTAAATCGAAAAAGGAGGTTTAGGAAAATGAAAAACTTAAAGTATACAATAGGAGGTCTTCTGATTATTATCCTCGGCATGGGAATGGTCTATGCCGGCGATGGGCAGATTGATATTGCAACCCTGCCATATATAATTAATCAGTCTGGCTCCTATGTAGTTGTCAAGAACCTTGACCTTTCTACAACCGGAACAGATGGCATCACTATTAGTGTTGACAATGTTACACTTGACCTTAATGGGCACACACTAACTGGACCGGGTAAAGCCGCAGGGACGATTGGCTCGGGCATCTATGTAAGCAGTATCTATTACAACATTGCCATCCGCAATGGCACAGTTCGTGACTGGCGGGAAAGCGGTGTTTATGGTTATACTGCCCGCAATAGTCAATTTGAACACCTGCGCTGCTATAATAACGGTGCATGGGGAATTATAGCTGCAACCGGAAACCTGATTAAAGAAAATAACTGCTCCTACAACGACTGCGCTGGCATTGCTGCAGTGAATTCCTGCACTATCCTCGACAACACCTGCACTAATAACGGCTGGGACGGAATAGCTCCCGGTAATGACAGCACGGTTTCCCAGAATACCTGTTATTTTAATGTTGCCGCTGGTATCTATGCTGGAATGGGTTGCACCATTAACGACAATACCTGCAATCAGAATGATGATAGTGGTATCTATTCATCAATGTATAGCTCACTAAGAGGGAATACCTGCTGTGGTAATGTATTAGAAGGCATTGTGTCAGGGGACGGCAGTCAATTCATTGAAAATACCTGTTTCAATAATGGAGCAAATGGCATAAATGCGTATCCAGGCTCCACAGTGAGCGGGAACACTTGTTATTCCAACACGCTCAGGGGCATCCGTGCCAGCACTTTCTGCATGGTTAGCAGAAATACCTGCTATGGGAACGGCGACGACGGTATCTTTGCAGATACCAGCAGTCTGGTCAGTGGAAATACCTGTGGCTTAAATACAGGCGACGGGATAGAGGTCAACTACTCTTGCCGGGTAGTTGATAATTCTTGCAGTAATAACGGCAATAATGGGGATGGCGCTGGCATCAATGCTACCGGTTCAAGAATTAGCATTGAACATAACCTGGTCAACTTTAATGACCGGGGAATCGACAGCAATCCAGCCACATACAATTACATAGCCAGCAATCGTGCCAGCAATAATACCACCGACTATGATATTGTTGCTGGAAACTTGTATGGACAGATTATTGATGGAACTGCCGGCGGGCTAATCCACACCCTCACCACTGACCCGTTTGCCAATTTCAGTTTCTAAGACGGACCTGGTGAGTTAAGCTGATTAACCCGTTCTATGTGGCTGAGCCAGTTCGAGTGATGCTCCGTCACATCCTGATGATTGGTTGCTTATTTTTGATAAGGAGATGGAAAATATGAAGAAATTATTCATGGCAATCATTGTCATGGCTTTTCTGGGAATCGGGGTGGTCTGGGCCGGCGATGGACAGGTTGATATCGCCACACTGCCATATACGATTAATGTGTCTGGTTCATACATTGTTACCAGGGATATGGCATTAGCCACATCAAACACCAATGGTATAACTATCAACACAGACAATATAACGCTGGATTTAAATGGACATGCGTTAATCGGTCAGGGGTTGTCAGGCTCGACTGGCTCTGGCATTTTTGTCAGTGGGACCCATTACAACATTACTCTCCGCAATGGGACGGTGCGCAACTGGCGCGAGAATGGGGTTCGTGCCAGTGAATCTCGCAATAGTCAGATTGAAGCCTTGCGCTGTTATAGCAATGGTGACAATGGGATACTTGCAGGTTATAATAGTAGAATCAGCAAAAATACCTGCCAGTCAAACAGTAGCAGTGGCATTTATGCCTCGACTGGAAATACGGTTATAGAGAATATCTGTAGTGAAAATGCCGGCGATGGTATCGTCGCAAGCTATGGTAGTATTGTCAGTGGAAATACCTGTATCTCCAATGCTGGCAGCGGCATCTATTCCCAGGAGGGTCTGACGATTACTGGAAATAATTGCTATTCTAACACCATCGCCGGGATCTGGGTGGTAAGTAATAGCACCGTTAGTGGCAATACCTGCACCTATAATAACGGTGATGGGATACAAGTTTCATCAAATTGCCGCGTTGCAGATAATACATCAAGCAATAATGGCGTTGGTGTAAGCGTGGGGGCAGGCATTCATGCAGTTGCCCAGCAGAACCAGATTACAAACAATACGTGCGTGGCGAATGATAAGGGAATAGACCTTGATGCGGCGAATAACATCGTCTCCGGGAATGTCCTGCGTGGGAATACTACTACGCCCGTGGAGGCGGCGGCGAATAACCAGCTGGACATCCTCATAAGCGAACTACCATATACTATTTCCTATTCCGGTATGTATCATCTGACTGGCGACCTCTATCTGGCAACAATAAATACAAATGGCATAACAATTAATGCAGATAATGTCACCCTTGACCTTGAGGGACATGCACTTATCGGGCCAGGGAAAGCAGTTGGAACATCTGGTTCTGGGATATTTGTGAGTGGCACTAAATATAACATTTCTATCCGTAACGGAACGGCGCGCGACTGGCGTGGC
>JAPLSR010000331.1 GCA_026398545.1 Candidatus Sumerlaeota bacterium
CCGGACGCGCGTCCCGAGGGCGGTCATAAGTTTTTCCTCAAGCGCCGAAATGCCGGGCGGCGGGGGCGTTTTTTGCTTTGTGGCGGGCAATTGTTCCTTCATCTCGCGGGCGCGGGTCTCCGCCTGACGCACGGACAGCCCATTTTTTACTATCACTGACCAGAGTCGGTTCTGCAACTTGCGCGCATCAAGGCTTAAGAGGGCGCGGGCGTGCCCCGGTGACACCTTCCCCGTCTCAATATCTCCAAGAATCGGTGCGGGGCGTTTCAACAGGCGGAGGCTGTTTGTGACGGTTGAGCGGTCCTTTCCCACGCGAGCCGCCGCCTCTTCCTGGGTAAGACCGAACATGGTGATTAGTTTTTCATATCCCCGCGCCTCCTCAACAGGATTCAGATTTTCCCTCTGGAGATTTTCGATGAGGGAGAGTTCCAGACATTGCTCGTCCGTTGCCTGGATGAGGAGGGCGGGTATTTGCGAGAGACCCGCCATTTTGGCGGCGCGGAGGCGCCTCTCGCCCGCCACGAGTTGATATTTTCCGGCGCTCCGTCGGACAAGTATGGGCTGGAGAACGCCTCGTTCTTTGATGGACGCCGCCATCTCTGTGAGTTTTTCATCATCGAAGGTATGGCGCGGCTGAAGGGGGTTCATCTCAATAGATGTTATCGGGAGGGCGGTCACACTGGCGGGCGGGGATTCCCTTGTTGCCTCCAGCGCCGTTGAAATGACCGCCTCCGGGAAGAGGGAATCCAGACCGCGTCCAAGTGCCTTTTTCTTTCCGGTAGTCACTGCGCAACCTCCTGAGGAAGGATTTCGCCCTGCGTTCGGGGTGGCGAGATGCCCACATTTGTTGTCCTGGTCTTTTCTTCAAGCCTTGAGAGGAACTCCTCGCAAAACTGGATGTGGCACCGGGCGCCTGTGGAGTTTGGGTCATAGAGTGTAATGGGCGTGCCAAAGCTTGGCGCCTCGCTGAGCTTGACGGTGCGGGCGATGATAGAATTAAAGACGGATGAGCCAAAGTGGCGCCGGACATCCTCCGTCACCTGACGGGCAAGGTTGGTCCGGGAGTCAAACATGGTGAGGAGGAGTCCAAGGATCTTGAGTTCGGGGTTGAAGGCGCTTCGCACGCGCCGCACCGTTTCCATGAGGAGGGAAAGACCCTCAAGGGCGTAATACTCGCATTGCACCGGTATGAGGAGCCAATCTGCCGCTGTAAGGACATTGATTGCAAGGAGGCCAAGGGAGGGCGGGGCATCGATTATGATATAGTCGAAGCGGTCGCGAATATTGTGGACAATGTGGCGCAGTCGCCGCTCTTTGTCGCTTGCCCCCAGCAGTTCCGACTCCGCGCCGATGGTATGGATGTTCGAGGGGAGCAGCCAGAGGTCCTTTATGATGGGGTTGAGAAAGACCCTTTCCGGCGGTTCGGGCGAACCAATGAGGAGGTCATAGATAGTCATGGGGAGGGTCTGCTTATCGATGCCAAGTCCGCTTGTGGCGTTCGCCTGGGGGTCCATGTCGATGAGGAGAGTCCTGTGATGGGTAGAGGCGAGGCAGGCGGAGAGATTTACGGCGGTTGTTGTTTTTCCAACACCGCCCTTCTGATTGGCGATGGCGACAACGTGGGTCATTAACATCTTCCCCGTGTAGAGGGTGATTGAAGGAAATATCTGCGATGTTTCACGTGAAACATAATTGCCGGTCTGTTCAATCCCTCACGAGGCAATTACTAAAATATCTCTTATTGCGGGATGCAAGTTAAAAATTTCAGTAAAGGTGGAAAATAATGAATTTTGATAAATGTCCACTTGACTCTTTTCCAGCGTCCGGGCATCTTCCATGACCTGATTAGCCGGACAGGAAAGGATTATGAAAAAACCGCATCTCTCATTATATTCTTTCCTGTGGGTGGCATTCTGTCTCGCCCTGCTGACTGGATGTTCCGCCGGTTACAGGGCGCACCTCATCCTTGAGGAGACCCGTGAGATTATGGAGGAGGCGAAGAGATATGATGCCGGGACGTATGCCCCTGATGCCCTGGCGATAGCGGGGGGTAATATTCGTTCAGCTGAGGAGATGTTGAAAAGGAGGCGTCCGGTACAGGGACTGGAGATTGCAAGGGAGGCGCTTCTGAAGGCTCGTGAGGCGCTGTATATATCTCTCCGCTCAAAGGCTGCCGCCGCACTGAAGGAGGCGAGGGATGCCCTCAAGGCGGTGGATGTGAATGAGATAGGGGAGGACAATCCTGATGTATATTATAACATCAGGAAGGCGGTCAAGGCGGCAGAGTTCGCCTATATGGGCGAGCGGTTCGGAGAGTCCATGAATTATTCCCAGGACGCCATCTTCAATGGAGATATCCTTCTTGGGGGGCTCAGGAAGGAGGTCTCTCTCCGGCGGGACGCAATGGACGCGCGGGTGAAGACATTCATTGTTGAAAAAAGGGACGTCACTGGATTGGACGCCGCCCTTAAGGAGATAGATGAGATGGTAAAGAGGGGAGAATACCGCAGGGCGCTCAGGCGGCTTGAGGGGGCGGAAAAGGAATATAGATAATTAAGTAATTAGTAATGACAAACAGCCAAATACCATTTAGTTATAAAAAAGGAGGCAAATCGGGTGACACGGAAAGGTGAGGAGAAGGAATTTGTCAAGGAACTGACGCCCAAAAGCGTGGATTTTTCACAGTGGTATGTGGATGTAATCCGCAAGACCGACATGGCGGATTACACAACGATAAAGGGTTGCATGGTCATCAAACCTTACGGCTATGCAATCTGGGAGAATATCAAATCCGCCTTAGACAGGCGCATTAAGGAGACCGGACACCAGAATGCTTACTTCCCGCTCTTTGTCCCTGAGAGTCTCTTGAAACTGGAGGCGGAGCACGTTAAGGGTTTTGCGCCGGAGGTCGCCTGGGTGACACATGGCGGCGATGAACCTCTTGAAGAGCGGCTCGCCATCCGCCCGACAAGCGAAGCAATCATCTGTTCCATCTATGCCAAGTGGGTGCAATCATATCGCGACCTCCCCATCCTCATCAACCAGTGGGCAAACATCGTCCGCTGGGAAAAGGTCACACGCCTCTTCCTTCGCACAACGGAGTTTCTGTGGCAGGAGGGGCATACCTGTCATCGCACATATGAAGAGGCGCAGGAAGAAACGCTGAGGATGTTGGGAGTTTATAAGGAGTTTGTCGAAACAGAGCTCGCATTACCTGTCATATGCGGTGAGAAAACGGAGAGTGAGAAGTTTGCGGGGGCGCAAAAAACCTATTGTATAGAGGCGCTCATGGCGGATGGCAAATCCCTTCAGGCAGGGACCTCTCACAACCTTGGACAGCACTTTGCCCGCGTCTTCGGCATCAAGTTCTTGGACGAGGACCAGACCGAAAAATATGTCTGGCAGACCTCCTGGGGCGTCTCAACGCGCCTCATAGGCGGCGTGGTCATGGCTCACGGCGATGACAGCGGTCTCGTCCTCCATCCACGCATCGCCCCCATCCAGCTCATCTTTGTCCCCATCTACACAACCGCCACACAAACGGCAATCTGCGAAAAGGTCCACTCCCTGAATTCTCAAATACTCCAATCCATAAATTCTCAAATACGCTCCGAGCCCGACTTCCGCGACACTTACACTCCCGGCTGGAAATTCAACGAGTGGGAGATGAAGGGTGTGCCCTTGCGCGCAGAAGTTGGGCCAAAGGATATCCAGAAGAAACAGGTAGTCCTTGTCCGGCGCGATACACATGAGAAAATAATTGTCCCCGAGGAAGACCTTACAGAGAAGGTTGTAACCCTCCTGAGGGAGATTCAGGAGGGTATTTACAGCAAGGCGCTTGCCTTCCGCGAAGAACACACCACAAGGACGGACAGATTTGAGGAATTCAAAGAAGTCCTTGAGACAAAAAAGGGTTTTTTAATCAGCGGGTGGTGCGGTTCTCCTGAGTGCGAAGAGAAAGTTAAGGAAGAGACAAAGGCGACAATCCGTTGCATCCCTTCGGAAGGATGTAACCAGGTAGAGGGATATTGCGTTGCATGCGGGAAACCCGCACAGAAAAAGGCATACTTCGCCCGCGCATATTGAAAATCAAAGAAGAAGTTCTCACCACAGAGAATTCCTAAATATTTTAAGAAGAAACTCTGCGCCCTCTGTGTCCGCCTGAGGCGGACTGTGGTGAGATGTTTTTCATTGTGTTCCTGGCAAACCACGTGGTTAATACGCCTGAGGCGCATTATTGGTAGAGCAACCAGGTGTTTTGCGCTGATGTTATCTTCTGGAATTGGAGGCTCATGTTATCTTCCAGGACAGACTGGTTGAAGCCGAATACGCAACCCCGCTCGCCAGTCTGGTTCTGAATTCCCACCGTCGCAGAGATGCCATTATCATAATATGAATCGGAAAAAGAGACATCACTATAGTTGAAAAGGATAGAATCATCATTCTCCTGCAGGATTGCCTGAAAGGTCACGCCCCCAGTTGAACCAAAGTAGTGGCTGCAGTTTGCCCAGGTGACGATGAGTCTTTTATTACCCTCGCCGCCTGTTATCTGATAAAAGACACCTCCATTTGATGAGGGCGGGACGAGGTCGTCCCAGAAGGGCGCGATAAGTCCCCCCGGAATAGAACCGCCAGATGAGGGCAATGGGATTGACAGGTTATTATACATATTTCCCGTGACGCCAAAGGTCATGTACCCGTTTGCGCTTATCATGATGGTGGAATTGGGTTGACCGTAGAAATTGAACTGAAAGCCAAGCGGTATGGCAGTAAAGTCATCATCACCCATGACAAGACGCGTGGCGCCTGAATAGTCAACAAATTGGTAAGGAACCCGCTCGCAGACATACCCGGCGTCGTGAGTTGCGTCATAGACGAACAGGCTATAGTAATAATTTACGGCGTCCAGATAGCCGAAGATTTGGATGTAATAATACCCGGAGGCGGTGATTGATACGAAAATGTTTTCCACATCCTCAAGCGTTTCCGAGGAGGCGATTTCTACGTCTGATGAGTTATAGAACTGGAGATCAAGGTCGCCCGCGTCGTATTCATGGACGCATGCAATTGAGACGCGCGCTCCAGCCGGCAGATATACCTTGAACCAGTCATCATTTTTGCAGCAGAGCCCCAGGTAGGAGCCGGTGCTGATTGTTGCGGCTTGGTTGAATGTGTCATTGGGTTCATAGGAATCATCGGGGATGGGCTGTGTGGTTGCCGCCTTGAGCATCTCATCCCATTGTGTGTCTGCGGCGAAGAGGATGTTTGCGGCTGAATAGGCGGACGAGGGCGAAGAGCTCAGATTTGTGAGATAGATGGAAAGGCCGTGCGCCCCTTCTGATGGATGGCTGTGATTGGCGATGACCGCCGCCTGGAGCGCGCTCCTTGACTGGTTTACGGCGGCAAGGACGGATGGGTTTGTTGCCAATTGAGCCATGGCATTCAGGAATCCGCCGAGGTCGCGGAAGTTTGGGGAGTCGGTGTAATAGTTCGCCGCAGCCCTTGCGTTGAACAGGCTCTGCCATTCAGTTCCGGTGGAGATAATGGCGCCGGCGAAGGTGTTGAGTGCGGTTGCAAGTCCGCTCATTGCGGAGAGGTCTATGGCTGACTGTGTTTGCAAGCCGTTATAAGACTCGCCGTAGCGCGTAACTATGACGGTGGCAAGCTGGGCGGGGGTCATTGTGGGATTGGCGCTGAGGTCGCCGAGGATGAGGTCGTAAGGCCAGCCATTGCCCGGTTCGGTCTCTTCGGAGCCAACCATGATAGATGCCTCTGATTTCAGCTCATAGGCGACTTCCACCATCTGCATAAGGCAGGCGTCGAAGCCGACTATATCGATATGTGTGGGGATATTTTCCAATGCCTGGCGGAGCTCACTGGTGTAAAGGTAATCACCGCTTGTGCTATCGTAGCACACCTCTTTCAGGACTTCATTTTTTTTCTTTTGTTCTATAAGTTGCGCGATGCGAAGTTGTGCGGACTTTTTTTGTTCAGGGGGTGCGGAAGCGGCAAGGGATTTCAAACTGGCAATCTCCTTATTAATGCGATCGATGTTGCTGCGCCAGCCGCCGCCGTGATTCCAGAGGACGAGGACATAATGGTTGGCGGGATAGTTGGTTATTGCCCAGTTGGTGAAATCTGTGAGCGTGGCAGGGTCTCCCATATTTTTTTCGCCAACACTCTGGATGGATGATGAGATAATATCAGGGTTGGAGTCAGCTATGATGATGCCGCGACGCGTGTCTGTCCAGTCGCCATTGGATGTATCGTAACCGGGGGCGCGGTCAAAGATGACAACGATGTTTAAGTGGCTGTTGGAGCCGACTTTTTCCATCTCGTTTATGTCTGTTACGCCAGCCCCCTCAAGATTGTTGTCGCCGTCGACATAAACCATAAAGGTCCATTCAGCCTGAGACGAGTTGGGTGAGGCGGTGATTGCAACGCTGAAGAGTAAAGAGGCGAGGAGAAGGGTGGATATTTTCATGAGAGAACCTTTCTTTTGCTCGCCCGAAGGTGCTGGATTAATGAGCCTGAGGCATAAATTATCGCATCAGGCAGAAGATTAATGTATAGGACAGAAAAAATGTTTTGCCACCCCGGTCGTTTATAGTTTAAGTTTTTCCTTGTCTTTTTTTGGCGAGGTTATTGTCAAGGAAAAGGAGACCAAAGCCGCTCGGTTGATTTCACGCAGAGCGCGCAGAGAACACAGAGACATACGGAATTTTAAGAGGTGAAGCATGGCAACATTCAATGAAGTGACGGGTTCTGTGATAGCCAATATTGAAAAGGTTATCATCGGGAAGAGACAGCAGATAATGACAGTCCTGTCGGCGGTTCTTTCGCGTGGGCACGTCCTGCTTGAGGATGTGCCGGGAGTGGCGAAGACCATGCTGGCGCGCTCCATCGCCATCACCTTCGGCAGTAACTTCAAGCGCATCCAGTGCACGCCCGACCTTTTGCCCACAGACATCACAGGCGTGTCTGTCTTTAATCAGAAGAATGCGGAGTTTGAATTCATGCAGGGACCGATTTTCACGAACATCCTGCTTGCGGATGAAATCAACCGCGCCACGCCGAGGACGCAATCAGCCCTGCTTGAGGCGATGGAGGAGATCCGGATTTTGCGCAGGAGTCTGAGATGCTGGACAGATTGCGGGGCGGGCACCCGATTCATTCCCTGAAGCCCGTCATTAATGCCGACGCAGTTATTAAGATGCAGGAATTTGTGGAGAAGGTCTTTGTGCATGAGGAGGTGAAGGGCTATCTTTTACGGATTGTGCATGCAACGAGGAATAATTTCAAGCTGATGCTGGGTGGGAGTCCCCGCGCCTCAATTGCGCTATACAGGACGTCGCAGGCTTATGCCGCACTTGAGGGGCGCAATTATGTGATACCTGATGATGTAAAAAGGCTTGCTGTGCCGGTGTTATCGCACCGGATTATCTTGAAGCCCGAATATCGCTTGCGCAAAGAGACGACACGAACGGTGATTGAAGAATCACTATCGACCATAGAGGTGCCGTCAAACATCGGCGCCTATCAGCCGAAGGTGGACTAATCGTAAATCGCCCAGGGTGCGGAAACGGAAGTCGTCGGCGCGCCTAAGACCCATAACGAGAATGAATATATGCCATTCGCTATATAGTGATGGTTCACTTTATCCAGAATGCCATCCACGAGCTCCCACGTTGCGCCGTTGTCATAAGAGCGATAACATTGCAGTTCCTCCTCAACGAGGCCCAGAGACGCTAACTCCGCCAGGTCATAATCAAAAAGTATGTCCGTCATGAAGTAGGGACCGCCAAGTCCTTCAATCCTCCAGTAACAGGGCGGCCCGGGCAGGGTGAATCCCGCAGGTTTGCCGGAGAACTTCTCAATTTTCACGTAGCCATACTGTGATGTTAAATTGCTCAGCTGGAGAGACACGCCGGTTGTGCCAAAGGAGAATTCATTGTAGGCGCCGGGCGGGATGAGACAGTAGGCGGGATTGGTCTGTCCGCCGAGCGTTGAATGGATATAAACGCGGTCAACGGTGAAGGAGGCACCACCGCCGGCATACAGAGCGAGGCAACTGGCGTATGCCATAGGCGTCATATAACTCAATCCCATTTGTTCATGTCCGCGCAGGAAAAGGCGAGCGCCATTCGTATCCACCTTGAAAACAATATCAAATGTGTCAGTGGGCAGAGAAGGATAGCCGTAAAGAGTTGTCCAGCCCTGTAAGCCGCCGTAACCAAAGAAGTATCCTTCAAGGGGTGTACCGGGATTAGTGGCTTCCATACCGCAATAAATTATGTCTTTATCACCTATCAGGGAAAAATCCATAGAAGCGATTGTCAATGGAAGTGATACATAATGGACGCCTTTGATTTCAAGCCATAGAGGCAGGGCGCGGAAATAATCCTTTGTCCTGATGCCGCAGTTATGAATCGTCACTTTGGAACTGGCAACCGGCGGCGTGCTTCCTGCCGTTACTTCCCACCTGGTCAAATCAAGGGAAGGCCCGTAGAAGTGGTCGTCAAAGCCGACTGTCTCAGGGGGTGGGGGAAGCGGCGTGGGCGTTGGCGAAGTTCCCGGATTGGAATATTTGGCAATGAAGATATCCGCCATACCTGCTGAGGTCAAGTCGGTGCGACCGCTCTCGCCAAGTCCAAAGATTGCGGTTCCGGTGAAATAACCGGTAATCCATGTGTCATCGGTTGAGGAAATGGCGACGCCAAGTGCGAAGTCATGTCTATCCCTGCCCGCCTGCTTGACCCATGAAAGAGTGCCATCGGATTTGTAATGGGCGATGAAGATGTCTTCGTATCCGGCGGAGGTCAGTTTTGTCTCATGGGTTTCGCCCGCGCCGAATGTTGCGGAAGAACCCGATGAGGAGTTATAGCCGAAATAACCCGTGACAATGGAGCTTCCATCGGAGAAGGCGGCAACGGACATGGCAACATCCGTCTCGGCGCCACCCGCCTTTTTTGCCCAGACAAGCGTCCCGGTTGAATTATATTTTGCAATGAAGATGTCAGATTTTGAACCGGACAGGACTGTCTGACCGGCTTCACCCGCACCGAATGTTGCGCCCAGATAGAATGTACCGGCTACGAGTGGGCTTCCATCCTGAAGTGCGCAGACGGAATAACCGTAGTCGTTGCTGGTGCCGCCGGCGCGCTTCACCCAGACAGGCGTTCCGGATGTGTCATATTTTGCAATAAAGATGTCGCCTGAGCCGGCGGATGTGAGGTTAATACCCCCGAATGATGCAGTGCCAAAAAATCTGCCGGTGATGAAAGAACTCCCATCCGACAAAACGGCAATGGAGTAGGCGTAATCATAATCGCTTCCTCCCGCCTTCTTCGCCCAGAGGAGAGAGCCGTTCACATCATATTTTGCAAGGAAGATGTCCTCCTGCCCGGAGGAGGCGAGGGGAGTCTCATTTGCTTCCCCAGCGCCAAATGTTGCAGACCCCCGGAATGTCCCTGTTATGAAGGACTGTCCACCGGCAAGGGCGGCAACGCCTCTCCCGTAGTCAACATCAGTGCCGCCCGCCTTCTTTGCCCAGACCAACTGACCGGTTGAGCCATATTTGGCAATGAATATATCAGGGTTGCCTGATGAAGAAAGGATTGTCTGATAGGTCTCGCCGGGTCCGAATGTGGCGGAGCCAATAAAATAACCGGTGACAATGGAACTTCCATCCGGCAGGGCGGCAATGGAACCACCGGAGTCATAATCGGTTCCGCCCGCCCGTTTTGCCCAGGCAAGCGTCCCGTCCGCATTATATCTGGCGATGAAGATATCCGAATATGCCACAGGCACAAGGGTTGTTTCATGAGTTTCTCCCAGACCAAACGTGGCGGTGCTGGAGAAATCGCCTGTCACAACGGCGCTGCCATCGGGGAAGGTGTCTATTCCGCGTCCGAAATCGCCGTTATAAGCAGAGCCGGCGCGCTTCGCCCATTGCAGGATTTGGGAAGGCTCCGGCGGCGGTCCTGGAGTTGGACCGGGTGTTGGAGTTGGCCCGGGTGGCGGTGTTGGCGTTGGAGTTGGGACGGGTGTCCCTGTTGGCGTCGGTGTTAGAATTGGCGTTGGAGATGGTGTTGGCGTTGGTGTTGGCATTGTAAGGGAAAATTGTGTATAGAAGCATGTGTCATAAACAGGGACGGGAGAGCCGGATCCGCTGCCGCCCACATTAAGAACGTAATTTTTATCACTTATTGCATACCCGACGCCCATTGTTCTTCCCCTTGGTCCGGGTAGGTCTGTTTCAATAGAGACCTGCGTTATATCCCCGGTTGCGGGGTTTATCATGCAGCGCTGGACAAGGTCAAGGGGTGATAGAGAGTTAGCAAGTCCGCCCATGACGAAGATATTATCCGCCACGCACGCAATGCCCATATCGAAGCAGGCGGTGTCTAATAAAGCGGCGGTTTTCGTCCATGTTCCCCCAAGAGTGCCATTTGCGTTAATTGTGTTGTAGTATATGTCAATTAAGTAAATTTCCCAGATGCTGCCGCCAATAAGATAAATGTAATTTGCCGTTGACCCCTGATAAGTCACAACGCCATGGAATGCATAACCGATAGGAAGGGATGTGGTGGTGTTCCACGGACCGAAATCGCCCGATGTTTGAATCTCGGAATAATAAACAGTCGGCACATAGACCACGTCATTTCTTTCGCCACCTATAATATAGATATACTTGCCAAATCCGAGAACGCCCCTCCCGAAGCAATCCATTTGCGAGATGCCGCCATCGTCAGGAATCGCCACGCTTGATGTTGTCCATGAGCCAAGCGACCCATCAGGATTGATAGAGGCATAATAGCAAGTCGGCATGGTGATGTAAATTTCATCCCAGCCGCCCCAGACATACATCTTTCCATTATATGCGTATGCGCCGCACATGGCGCGTTTTGCGGGCAAGGATGTGGTCGCCTGCCATGTTCCCAGAGACCCGTCCGCATTCACCGAGACATAATACACATTATTCACGGCACGGGTAGTGGAACTCTCTGAAGAAGGTCTCCCGCCAATACTATAGACATAGCCATTGTTATAGACCACGGTTCCGCCTCTTATGGGAACGGGAAGTAAGCTGGTGGATGTCCATGTCAGAGAGCCAAAGGCGAGAGAGCCGACGCACAATAGGGAAATGATGCACAACAAAATATTCTTCCGCATTTTCTCCTCCTTTTTCGGGCAAAGAGTATTGACTGAATAGTTGTAAAACACATAGTGTCAAGGTGAATAGGCAAAATTTTAATGCAAAAAAGTGTGCTATTGAGACCAACCTTCGGGGTTTTTTATACGTCTGTATCACATAAGAGATTTTATTCTTGTTCCCGCCGGGATTGGATGCCATATATAGGAGGAAGATAAATAATTGACAATTGACAATTGATAATTGACAATTAGTTGAAGGGTGCGATGGTGAAGAAGATTACAGGTTTGTTCTTACTATGGATTATTATCCCCATGGGGCTGGCGGCGCTCCTTTTTTATCTTGGGGCGGGGATGATTTCTTTGTGCCTTTACGCCTTTTTCATTCTCGCAATCTCCGCACGCATTATGATTGCCCTCTGGATGCGACCACTGCAATGTTTCCGGAACTTGAGCGATGAAATCATCCGCGTTGGCGAAACGGTCAAGGTCGTTGTGCGTATCCGCAATCCATACTGGTGGCCCATCCTCTGGGCTTATGTGGAGGAAACGCTTCCCGCGAGGATGCGCATTGATGGGACGATGCGGCGGCTTTTATTTTTGCTCCCCCGCCAGACGCAATACCTGTTTTACAGCGTGACCATTGCACGGCGCGGGTGTCACCAGCTCGGACCTCTGGTGGTGGAGACGGGGGATGTGTTCGGTCTCTTTCGCAGGACGCGGGTGGAGAAGAGGCGTGATTTTGTGACGGCAGTTCCCAACTATACGGAGATAGAGGAGTTTCGCGCGGGACAGCGGCGGTTGCTGGGCGACTTTGCCTCCGAGCGCAGTCTGTTTGATGACCCCACGCGCATCCGGGGTATCCGCGAATATCAGCGCGGGGATGCGCTGAAGCATATTCACTGGAAGACCACCGCTCATACGGGCAAGCTGATGAGTAAGGTGTTCGACCCGGTGGAGGTGGCGGGGGCAACGGTGGTCCTGGATTTTCACAAAGAGACGTGGGAGGATGCGGAACGGGTGGAGCAAAAGAAGCCGGGGGTGTTAGAGGACCCCCGCCCGCCGGAGGAGATGGCTCTTGAGACGGCATGTTCCATCTGCCGCTATCTCTGGGACGGCGGATGGTCGGTCGGATTTTTGTCAAACGGACGTGACCCGCTGGGCATTCCCGGTATCACACTGGCGCAGGCGCATTCTATGGAATCCCTCAGCGAGGCGCTGGAGTCGGCACGGATGGGCGTGAAAGATGACAGGTTAGAGCCGGTTTTTATTCCAGCCCGCCGCGCACCGGAGCAGTTTTCACTTATTCATGAAAATCTCGGGCGGCTTGAAATCACGGACGGGTTGCGGATTGAGGATGCCCTGCTTGACAGAATCCCGCATATTGAGCGCCAGCAGGTTCTTGTGATTCTCACCGGGGATGTGACGGATTCCCTGATTTCCGGTCTGTTGCAGGTGCGGGCGCTGGGATACCGCATGATGGTTTTTATTGTGAGAAACACCGTGGCGCATGACCGCGCCTTTGAGGCGTTTGTGCCGCAGGGGATAGATGTGTTTGACCTCGAGCATGAAGGGAGGCTTTCGGAGATTGCAACAGGAAGGCGGTTTTTCTAAATTCCTGAGTTCATTTTTCATCCCTTTTTGCATCTGGGGGATGATGTCCTCGCTGGTGCTGCATCTGATAGAGGTGCGGAGTCTCTTCATTGCGGGGGGCGAGGGCAGGCTGCGTCTTGCGGCGGTTTCTTTTGCGCTGGGGATTATTCTTGTTCAGCGGTTGGTGCGAGTTCTGGGTCCGAGTTATGCGAGGGCGTATGGTTTTGCGCTGGGTGCGGCAATCACCCTTTTTGTCGCCTATTTTGCATGGGCATATCTTTTGCCCGTTCCCCCGCTTATAGTTTTTCTCGTCAATGAAACCATATTTGGCGTCCTCTGGTTCACCGGACATAAGATTACGGCGGCATGCTGGGTGGATAGTCCCTTGATGGAGGCAACCGCCGCGGAGACCGGAATCTTTTCGAGACAGAAGTTTTTAAAGAAGGCGTTGGAGGCGAAGAAAGAGGAGCGGTTGAGAGAGGCTAACTGGAAGGAGCGACTTCCGCAGAACCATCCCGGACGCGTGATATTATATTTTTCCATGTTTGCCGTTCCAGCGTTTGGCGCGGCGGTTCATCTTTCAGGAGCGGGGGGCGCGCGCATGCTCTTGCGTATGGGGATTTTTCTTTTCATTTATCTCTGGTGCGCCTTTTCCCTTTTATTTTTATCCGGGCTTAGCCGACTGGCGTCCTATTTTGAGAAGCGCAACGTATCGCTTCCCGAACGTGTGGGGCTTTCATGGCTTGCAATCGGTTTTCTTGTGGTAACCTTTGCCATTATTCTGGCGGTTTTCCTGCCCCAGCCGCCGACCATTCCGGGCTTGTATGTGCGCACTCGGATTGAGTCTGTCTATCGCGGCTGGAGTCGTGAAGGCGGGATGAAGGACACCGTCCAGTCGGGTGAGGGAAAGGCGGGCTCCAATGCGGGGAATCTGGGACAGTGGAAACTTGACAGGGATACCGCGGTAAATATCCTTGAAAAGCGGGCTTCCAAAGTTGACCAGTTGAAAGACCCTTTTCTTTCCGACATTTACCGCAACACGGGCTTTGAGCCGGAATATCGGAACACCCTTGTCTTAGTCGCGGCTGCAAATGAGGCATTTTCCAGCATCTTTGGCGTTGTGCTCAAGGTGATATTAGTCCTGGCGGCGTGCGCCGCCCTTATAGTTGTGTCTATGGCGCTCATGTCGGCATACACCGGAATAAAGCAGTCAATTCCCCGGTGGCGTCGCAAGAAGAAGGTGGACAAAGAGCAGAAGCGGAAAGAGATTATCAAGAGGCTTCTGGAGCATCCGGCGGCGTCGCATTTCCGCCGGTTATTGGACCCGTTCGCCGCAGGGATGATGCGCGATGGCGACGCCCTTGTGCGTTATCTGTGGGAGGCGATGCTGGCATATTGCACCGACTATGGCACGCCATGTCCTGTGTATAAGACGCCCTTTGAATTTGTGGAAGATAAGCCGGATGCCATCGAGGGATTTGAAGATAATGCGGAATACATCGCCCGCATGTTCACATATAGTGAATATTCCGGTGAAAAGGTCTCCAGTGATGAGATTCCGCGGTTGAAGAAATTCTGGTTAGCCCTTCGCCAGCACGCCCAACTTTCCGATGTTTGACATATATTTAAGAGACGCAAAAAAAAGAAACTTATTCACCACAGAGTCACAGAGGACACAGAGAAATTCTGATATTTTCTTTGTTTCCTTATCCGCAGATTCTATAGTCTCCAGTAAATCTTCTTTTTATTGCACCAGAGGACGACGCACCAGAGGAGCGCTGTCCAGAGGAGTCCACCCCAGACGCCATGCCAGCCGGAAAGTCCGTCTAAGAATCCATAGAATCCGAGCGCAATGACAAAGACTCTCACCACCGGCTGCATGAAATATGCCAGAAGCGCGTTTGAGCCATAGACGTTCAGAGGCCATGCCCACACCTTGAATCCACCCACATCTATAATGAGGTAGAATATGAGAAAGGTGAGCGCCGCAATACCGGAGGTAAAGATGGAATATGAGGGCGAGACGTAATCCTTGTTTATCGGCGCCTGGTAAATATGCAGGAGATAACCCACGACGGTGAACACGATTCCAATCAGGAGACACTGTTTGATGATGGTTTTGTGTTTGCGGCTCACGATGGCATCTCCGAGGAGCGTCCCCACAACTGTGCACAGACCATAGGAGATGGAAGCCCAGGGCGTGCAATGAAGTGTCAGCGGTTGGAGCGGGTCGCCAAGGGGATTGACGATTGTGAGAAACCCTTTGCTCTTGTCGCCAAGTTCCAGCCACCAGGTATAGTGCCAGGACATGTATCCGTGGAAGATTGCGATGATGGCGACGGCGAGCCAGCGTTTGATGGCAGTGAAGCGCATGAGGGCGGCGCCCATGAAATAGGCAACGCCAATTGCCTGAAGGATGCCCCACCAGTAGGATGTTTTAAGGACGAGCGAAATATATATCACGCCTGCGAGGATGAGAAGGAGTGTGCGCGTGCCGACATGTTTCCACCATGCCGCCCCGCGCCGCTGTTTGCTCAAGGGTATGCACATGCCAACGATGAAGACAAAGAAGGGCGCAACGAGGTCAGTGAAGGTGCAGCCGTTGCCGTATCCACGGAATTCGAGCATGGGGTGCCACAAAACCGTAAACTCTAAATCCTGTCGATTGATGGCGAGGATGCCATCATCCTTCCTGAGCGGTTTGGCATGAGTTACCAGCACATTTTTATAGATAACGATGTTTCGCCCGAATGTCTCTTCGGGGTTCCCCTTTTTATCCAGAAACGTCCCTTTATACCTGGTGTTGGGTAGTCTTTCCAGGACTTTTGCCTTTCGATAAATGGGTGAATGTGGTTTGCCCTCCCA
>JAPLSR010000250.1 GCA_026398545.1 Candidatus Sumerlaeota bacterium
GTTCTCCGCTTATGAAGACCTCTCTGCCGAAGCCAGGATTGGCGAGACGGCGGGTCAGGTTGCGTCAGGGTCGCACACGCATGATTTGCAAAGTCTTCCAGGTTCTGTGGTCGATGGGCAGATACCAGACGGCATCACCCGCGACAATGAATTCACAGATGCAATAACAACTCACACTTCAATCGCCGCGGCGCATCATGCGTGGCCCCTGACTGACGCCGAAGTTCCGGACAACATCACAATCAGTTCGGAAGGCGCGGTGGACGGCGCCGCTGTCAAGAGCGGTGTGATTAACCAGAATTACATCGACCCGGAAATTGCGCGGGATTCTGAGTTGCGCAAAACATACGACGCCATTGTGGCGCCCTCCGGCGGAGATTATACCTACCTCTATGATGCGCTCCATGCCGGGAAAAAAAGCATCTTTGTCCGCAACGGGATTTACACTGTCAATGTAACTCTCAACCTTACTTCGGATAATATCACCATTGTGGGCGAGAGCCGCGACGGGGTCATATTAAATTGCAGCGCGGTTAACTGTTTCCATGCAGAGGGTGATACTGCCAACTACACGGCTGGAACTATAACCATTACCAATGGCACTACCACCGTAACAGGAACGGGAACGACATGGCTTGCCAATGCCGTCGCAGGCGAATATATCATGCTGGGTTCCGACTGGTATCAGATTAAAGGAGTCACCTCGGATACCGACCTGGATGTGGCGCGGTATTATTGGGGGCAAGACATTACAAATGCCGCTTATAAAATCGCCGCAATGCTCTCCAACCTCCACATCGAGAATATGACGATAACGAAAAAAACAGCCATTTATTTCAACTGGGTTCTTAATGCCACAGTCAGCAACTGCCGCCTGACCAATAATTCGACATCGGCGATGCATTTTCAGGAGTGCTACAACAATCGGATTTTGAACAATATCATTCAAAACTCAAACAATCAGGCAATCTACCTATATTATTGCGATCATTTCCAGATAATTGGAAACATCGCAGAAGATGCCCACTGGAATGACGCCATTTATCTCAGTCATTGCAACTATAACACATTGCTTGACAACAGATGCTGTAATAACGCTAACAACGGCATATATCTGATATCAAGCTCCTGGAATGTGATAAAGGCAAATGTTTGCAACAACAATTACGGCGCGGGCATTTATCTTAGCGTATCAACACAAAACACACTCAGCGAGAATATATGCATCGCCAATAACAACTATGGAATAGCCCTTTTTAGCAACTCCAATGGAAATACCATCAATGGAAATGTCTGCAAATCATCCGCCACCGCGTCTGGAATAGTAATTGGCACAACAAGTAATTACAACACTCTCCAGGGGAATATCTGCTATGATAATCACCTGGAGGGAATCTTCCTGAGCGTGGGCAGCGAGTGCGTCGTTCTGGGCAATGTCTGCCGGGGAAATGCGGATTATGGAATCAAAATCGCCGTGAACAGCAACTACAACATCGTGGGGATGAATCAGCTTTCGGGCAACACAACAGCCCCTGGACTCAACAGTGGCACGGGAACTGTGATAGTCGCGGGTTCGAATTATCCTTCGTTCCCATAACGAATCAAACAAGAACAGAGAGTTTTAAAACTCTCTGTCTTATCTGTTGTTCTATGGTGCTAATTGGATTTTTCATCGGAAAGTTCAATTGCACACGCTATATCCATCTCATCATCAAGTCCAATTCGTCTTGACGATTAGGTAAATAATCCTTTAGCCTTTCTCCATCTCTAAGTGAGAAGAGCCCAATTTGCCAAAGTATAAACATCAATTTAATTTCTTTTTCTTCAAGTTTGCCATTTTGTTGCTCATACTGCCTCTGGTAAACGCCTTCGGGCAAGACCCTCAATCAAACAAAACACTCAGCCCTTCGCCAACCGCAAAATCTCCAATTTCCACCCCCACGCCAAAACCCAAAATTTCCGAGCGACCCGTCTCTTCATCCGGCGAGATTATCTCAGGATATGATGGCGTGCTGTTCGGCATGGTTAAGGATGTGTTCATCAAGACAGAGGGTGCGGGCTGGGCTACGGCAACAGAGAACGTCCAACTCAAGGTCAAGGATGCGGTGCGGACGGCGATGGGCAAGACAAAGATGAAATTGCGCGGTCGCGGAGAACTCCGCCTCCCTCCCAATTCAGAGATGATTCTTGTCGCCATGGATGAGAGGGGGGAAAAGGTGACAATTGAACTGAAAGGGGGACGCATCTGGAATAATATCACGCCCGGAGGCGGCGTGGTCAATTACACGGTCAAGACGCCCGACCTCGTTGCGGGTGTGCGCGGGACGCTCTTCAAGGTGAGCCTTGATGAGGGTCCGCATTCACGCCTTGCTGTCTTTGATGGGAGTGTTTATGTCACAAGCGCCGCGGGGGGAGCGGAAACCATCATTCCCGCAAACCAGTCCATCACAACCGACCCCTCCGGTCGTCTCACCGCCCTCAAGCCTGTCCTTCCCAATGAGATAAATGAATGGACGGAGTGGGATGCATGGGCGCTGGACATCCACCAGAATATCTCTTCGCAGTTTTCAGTCGGCGGCGAGCAGATTGACGCAATGGCAAAGACAATCGCCGACGACCAGAAGAGATATGAGAAGATCATGAATGAAGCCAACCGCACCATCATTGTCAATAAAGAGGCGGAAAGGCTTGAAAGATTTAAAGAGGCATTTCTGAAATTCGCCCGCGACACCGGCGTCTTCCCCTCAAACGAGATGAATTTCACCGCCCTGATGGAAAACCCCGGTCTGCCGGGATGGAAAGGTCCCTATATAGAGGAAAAAACCCTGCCCCTTCTTGACCGCTGGGGTCAATCCCTGCGCTACACACTGAAAAAGAGCGCCCAGTCGGGTAACACCTTCGGCGAGATTCACAGCAATGGACCGGATAAGACCGACCAAAATGACCAGGTCGGCTCCGATGATATCCGCATCCTCATTTCCTATTATCAGCTCGGCTTGCCGCAATAGATTGTGTCAGGGAATCAGAATTTGACAATGGTTACGCCCCCACCGCCCTCCTCAGGTGAGCCAAGGTGGTATTCCTTCACAGCGGGGTGATTGCGCAGATATTCATGCAGGGCGCGGCGGAGGGCGCCCGTCCCCACTCCGTGGAGGAGCCTCACATAAGGTGCGTCTGCGAGCAAGGCGTCATTCAGATGTTTTTCAACCGCGGTGAGCATATCATCCACCCTCATGCCGTGCAGGTTAAGTTCCAGATGGACATTTTCCTTTCTTGTATAGGAAATCCGGGGCGTCTTCTGGCGCGGGGCTGCATCCTCTTCAGGGATTCTCAGATGATACAAGGGGGTAGTGACCTCCATCTCCCTGACAGTGATGAGTGCGGTGCCTTTTCCCCTGTCAATCTTTTTTATCTCCCCACACTCGCCTAACTGTGGGAGATAAACCGTCTGACCGCTCTTAAATTCTGATGGGTCGATGGCGCGGAATTTTGTCTCCTGGAGTTTCCGCTGTTCCTTGTAGACCGTCTGGAGTTCCTTTGTGATTGCCTGCCGCGCGGTGGTTGCCTCTTTGCGTGTGGGCAGATTGGCGATTTGTTTTTCAATGAACTCGCGCGCCTCGCTGAGGATTTTTTCCTTCGCCTCAAGCATCTCCTCCGTGAGACGTTTTTCCTTCTCCTTCAGAAACTCCTGGAGCTCGCTGATGCGGTTACGCAGGACTTTTTGTTCCTCGACAAGCGTGGCAATCTCCCTTTTCTTCTCCCCGATTTCCTTTTCCTTTCTCTGGAGAGACTCCACAATATGGGAAAGGTCTGCCTCTCCTCTTGGCAGGAGTTCCGAGGCGCGCTTCAGAATATCGCAGGGAAGTCCCTCCCGATGGGCGATGTGGAATGCCTCGCTCGCCCCGGGGATATCCATCATTAACTGAAAAGTTGGTTGGTGGGTTTTTTCATCAAGGCGAAATGACGCATTGCGCGCACCGGCAAATTCATGCGCCCATGCCTTGAGCGGCGAGAGGTGGGATGTGGCGATTATGAGCGCGGCGCAACGGGATAATTTTTCAAGGATTCCCACCGCAAGCGCCCCGCCCTCGATAGGGTCGGTGGCAGTCCCGAGTTCATCAAGCAGGATAAGACTTTTCTCATTCGCCTCGCGCAGGATGCGGGATATGTTGCGCACATGGGCGGAGAAGGTGCTGACGCCTTCGGTGACATCCTGTGCATCGCCAATATCTGCAAACCATCTGCAGAAAAGCGGCAGGGAGCTGTCCGGGTAAGCCGGTATTGCCAGTCCCGCCTGCGCCATCATTGAAAGGAGTCCGATGGTCTTCAGGGCGGTGGTCTTTCCTCCGGCGTTGGGACCGCTGACCACAAGGACATTATCCTTTTTCCCCAGACGAAGTGTAAGAGGGACGGATGAATTCTTATCCTTCATATAAAGGAGGGGATGGTGGGCGCGCAGAAGATTCAGGGAACCTCCTTCTGTCATCTCAGGTATGGAGAACTGATACACATCGGCAAAACGCCCCCTTGCATGAAGGAAATCAAAATCACAGGCGAGGCGGGCATTCAGGCGCAGGGTCTCAAGATGGGAGCGGGCAGACTCGGTCAGCTCCGCAAGGATGCGGTGAATCTCCACCTGAATCTTCAAGCGGATGGTGGCAAGGTCATTGGTGAGCTCCACGATTTCAAGCGGCTCTATAAAAAAGGTCTCGCCGCTGCCGGATATGTCATGGACAATGCCCCGCATCTGACGCTTGGCGCCGGCGCGCACAGGCAACACATAGCGCCCCCCCCGCAGGGTGTAATAATTATCCTGGAGGACATCCTGCGCTTCCCAAAAACGCATCTGGCGGTTAACCTCCTTCAGTATCCGCTCCTCGGCGGCGCGCTCCTGTTGATAAAGTTTCTTGAGTTCCGACGAGGCATCGGGTCGGATATTGCCCTCATCATCAATCGCCGCTCGGATTGACTTTGCAAGTTCAGGAATGGGCGTGAACCCGTTGAAGACATCATGGATGGCGGGGGCGCTTTCACGATAGCGTGAGACAAATTTCTTCAGTTCCCTGACGCTATCAAGGAATATGGCAAGGTCAAGGAGTTCCTGTCCTGAAAGAGAGACGCCGATGGTACCGAGTTTTTCCAGATGGTTGCGGAGGTCGCGAAGCCCTTCCACCGGCGCGCCATCCCCTTTTCCCATGATAAAAAGCATCTGGCGGAGGAGTTCCTGTTCCGCATGAATGGCGGCAAGGGATGTCAAAGGCAGTAAGGTGCGGAAGCGCTCCCTGGCAGACTCTGTAAAGGCGTATTGCGCCCCTGCGATGAGAACCCTGTCAAATTCCAGAAGTGTCTCTGCGTTGCGTTCGATTGCAATATCCCTCCATCAGCAAAACTCATCACGCATGACAGACATAATGACTATGACTCCTCACACATCAAGGCAATAAAATAGTGTCTATGACCCCTGCTCACTTAGAAAAGAATGTTTCACACAGAGAACGCAGAGGTCGCAGAGAAGAAAATCAGCGTTCTCTGCGTGCTCGCTCCGTCGCCAGAGCTATGGAGCGTCGGCGACTGCGAGAAACTGTCTAAGTGATTTTGGTCTTGGAATAAAGTAAAAATGACTATTGACACGCGGCGGGAACAATTCCTACTATTAAATTTGTTATTATACGAGTTGATGTTGTAATTTATCAGTCCGCTACTGTTCCCGCTGGAGGCGATGGCCATGAGAATTTTTAAGGTTCTTTTTCAGGGAAATCGTCTGCTCTGTTACCTGAGTCTTCTTCTCCTCGGAATCATCCTGATAATCTGGCTGAGCATCAACAGGCGCAATCTGAAGGAATGCATTGAGAGTTACAAAGTTCGGAACCGTGAACTTTCAAAGGTGAAAGTGCTCCAGAAAAGGTTGAACGACCTTGAGGAGGAGAAGCGGTTTCTTGAAAGCGGCAAGGAGGAAAATGAGATTGCCGTTCGTAATCGTTTCAGGATGGCGCATCCCGGAGAACACATAGTTCTTGTAGAGCGCGAAGATTCCACCCCTCCCCAGAAGTAAAGCCCAAGTCCGAGGGTGCATCTCATGCCGACAGCTTGTGAATAGTGAACCTGAGGCGGTCTTATTGATTCTTGATAACAACAAGACAACATGAACGGATAAATCGACCGAATATTTGAAAGCAGCTCACTTATACAAAAATGATTCAAAGGCTAATCAGTATTATATAGATTCAAAACAGCTATGTTAAAGGTCTTATATAGATAAGTCTAATCATCGTTATATTGAGAGAAATGAGAGAATTTACATGAGAGTGCTTCCGTACATTCTACTCCTTGTGTCGCTTTCCAGTTGTACGCCTTCCAAAGAGAAAAAGACCCCGAGTTCATTTACCCTCTCCGGTCAGCAACGGATCGAGTACAAGGTCGGTAACAAGATCGCTTACTCCGGCATCGTGAGAGATAGCATGATAGGCCCCTACGTATACAACAGGGATGTACAACCAGCAGCTGTTCATCTTGACCATAAGTACAAACGACAATGGGACCGCAACATGATGGGAAAGCGTGTCACCGTGACAGGTGTTCTCCAGACACGCATGATAGGATCCGACGATCCAAAAGCCCAGATACCGAGACAACATATATTCTACATGGATCAATACGACATCGTAATCCAGGGGAACTGAAACAACCAAAAACATAACCAACTCATGTAATCTATTGTCGCTAACGCACCGAAAGTTCATGCACGTCATTGTGCTGAAATAGGATTTTGAAGACCTAGAAGATAATCCAAAGCAATTCGTTTTTATCCTCATGCTAAGGAACGGATGGGAGAATGTGGTATTACTGAAGATGAAGTGAAGGTTATTGTAGAACAGGTCGAACAAATTACTGCCAAATTTAACCGTAATGGGTTCAAACCATGAAGCTAAAATATTACCCTGATACGGATTCTCTCTATATTGACCTCTCTGGCAATACGAGTGTTGATAGTCAAGAGATATCTGAAGGTGTCGTTCTCGATTACGATGACTCGGGGAATCTCGTTGGCATAGATATTGATAATGCCAGCAAGAAGGTTGACCTTCGAGAACTTCAAGTCAGCAGGATACCTTTTACAGTCCAAACTATTGCGGGCTAACCTGCATGGGTGAGTGGATTCATAGTCACCAGACAACAATCTGGTGGATAGCCAGCGCATCAATCATGACTTTCATTGCAACCCTGATAATTGTTCCTCTGTTGGTGGTTCGAATCCCCTCTGACTATTTCGCACATAGACGGCGTCACAGTAAGCAGTGGGCTGGTCAGCATTCAGCACTGCGATGGGTATTGCTGATAGGAAAGAACCTGTTCGGGTATGTCCTTATTGTTGCCGGCATTATCATGCTGGTGCTGCCGGGTCAGGGAATGTTGACGATTCTAATCGGGATTATGCTTCTGAACTTCCCGGGCAAGTACCGGCTTGAGCGGTGGTTCGTCTCGCGTCGTCCGATACTTCGAAGCATCAACTGGCTCCGGCGACGTGCGGGACAAACCCCGCTTTTTTTGATGGGTGACTCAGAATCTCTATAAATATGGGATTCACCATCCGCCTCAGGCGGATATGAAATCCGCGGATAAAAAATTATTAGCATCTCCCGAAATCGTGAGATTCGCTTACAAGTCCGACACGATTCAAAATTACTATTGACACAAATGACACCGCGAGAGTAGAAAATCTTTCGCTTTTTATGGCTGTGGGAAAAGGTCATTGAAAGTCGATTTTGCCGCGGGGTGGAGCAGTTGGTAGCTCGTTGGGCTCATAACCCAAAGGCCGGCGGTTCGAATCCGCCCCCCGCTACCAAATCAAAAAACGCGAGGCGGTTGGACACTTAATGAGTCCAATCGCCTCCTTTTCTCATCTCACGTATGCCCGGTTCGTGGCGGTGTAGCTCAGCTGGTTAGAGCATGCGGCTCATATCCGCAGTGTCGAGGGTTCGAGTCCCCCCACCGCTACCAATTTTTTTTTGAGTCAGTAACAAAATAAAACCCATTTTACCACAGAGTCACAGAGAACACAGAGAATTCTTTAATATTTCAAAAAGAAACTTTATAATCTCTGTGTCTGCACAAAACGCAATCAACGCACTATCTGCATCACGAACGGAAATCCTACCTCTTTTCCTCGATGACCTCCTCATCATTCTCCTCCACCTGTTTTGAGGAGGGGCGTGGTTTGAGTGCGGGTCTTTCCAAAGGCTTGGCAGGCGCCAGCATTTTTTGACCCTTTAGCGGTACCTGTATTTTCAGCTCCAATTGATTTTGAGGCGCGCCGGGCAAGGCTCGCTCACCCTCCCGCCCCCTCTCATTATACCGCCAGTCCCTGAACTCTATGTCCCATTCCTTCCGATAGTCCATCCACAAACTGGAACGGGAGGACTGAAGATAAGCGGTGACGGTCTCCGGAGAATTTTCATCAACATAAACAGAGCGCACCCAATCATAGTATCCCTTTTTCCGCATTCTCACCTTATGCGGACCATAGGAAAGCCTGACATTCTTTGAGGATTTTCCGTAATACTGTCCATCGATGTAAAGGTCGGCGTTATCGGGCACGGAGCGGAACTTGATTTTCTGGGTGCGCGCGGGGTCAATATAATAATGTTCATCATCGCCCAGCCAGCGGGGTCGGACATAAAAGGAGGTGTAGCTCTCAGCATATTCACGTATTTGGGGGCGCGGGATGATGGGACCGGGGACAATGCTGAGTTTGCCCGGTTTTGAGGGGGGGCGTCCTTCTCTTGGCTGAATGGGCTGGGGCTGTTTTTCCTGAGTTTCAATCCTCAGACGAAAACCATCCACTCCGCCCGGAAGGAGCGGAAATGGTTCATGGGGAGCAAATCTCTCAAAATCCTTCATAAAGCCGTATCGCTCTCTAACAGCAATCGCCCGCAGATATTCGCGCCCCGCCGGACCGGTCACCTCAAAGTGGTAGTTTCCGCCAGGGATGGAATAGGAGCCGGCGCGAACAAAATTGTCATTGTCGTAATAATTGGGGAATATCATGCGAGTGACGCCATCGGTATCAATATTGAAGACATAAATGAAGCAATCCTTGTTGACGTTGAAAAATATGTTGATGTTATCACCGATGAAACAGGTGGGGCTTTCCGTCCAGATGCCGACCTGCAGGTCATAATTGGGCGTGACAATGATGGAGCGGGCGCGACCCTCCGTGACCTTCCGGGCTTCAAGGGATGCCGGTTCCCTTGCAGACACGGAGACACTCAGCACACAAGCGACAGCGAGGAGTGAAAGGGTCACCCAATGGATTTTATTCAGCTTCCTCATGGCGCGTCTCCTTTCTTTAAAAATATGGGATTCACTATCCGCCTGAGGCGGACTGTGGTGAATAAATTTAATTTTTTGTCTCTCTAAATATTTCTTAATGCCAGACTCATGCCAAACATAAGTCATCCATTTTCATAAATCCACAAAAAATATCCGGATTTTCGCCTGTATTTTTTCCGTCATACTGTTTTATTATCATACAATCGGCTTACACCTGTTGCCATGTCACTGAAGGTTTTTCAGCTTTTCCTCCAGGTCGAAGAGTTCGTCGCGGCAGCGTACGGCTTTTTCGAACTCAAGGTCGCGGGCGGCATCAAGCATCTTTTTCTTGAGCGTTTCAATACGCTTCGCAAGCCTCACGGGGTCTTTGAACTCAACCTTTTCCAAAGCGCTTCCCTCAAGCGGGACGGTGACGTAATCCTTTTCATAAATGCTCTCCAGTATGTCGGTTATCGCCTTTTTGATGGTTGTGGGGGTAAGTCCATGCTCTTCATTGAATTCCTTTTGAAGTGCGCGGCGTCTGCTCGTCTCCTCGATGGTCTTATGCATGGATTGTGTCATGACATCGCCGTATAAAATCACCGTGCCTTCCACATTGCGTGCGGCGCGACCGCAAACCTGGATGAGCGAGCGCGTGGAGCGCAAAAATCCCTCCTTATCGGCGTCCAGCACCGCCACGAGCGAGACCTCCGGCAGGTCAAGCCCCTCGCGCAGAAGATTTATGCCGATTAAGACATCATAATCCCCGCGGCGGAGGTCGCGCAGGAGTTTTGTGCGCTCTATGGTATCAATCTCCGAGTGCATGTATTTTGCGCGCACGCCCAGTTCGCTGTAATAATCCGTGAGTTCCTCCGCCATGCGCTTGGTGAGCGTGGTGACAAGAACCCGATGGTTATCGGCAACGCGCCTCCTGATTTCCAAAAGGAGGTCATCCACCTGGTTTGACGCAGGATGCACAATGATTTCCGGGTCAATGAGCCCGGTTGGACGAATCACTTGCTCCACGACAACGCCCCCCGCTTTTTCAATCTCATATTCAGCAGGTGTGGCTGAAACAAATATTGTCTGGTTCATGCGTGTCTCGAACTCCTCGTATTTCAGCGGGCGGTTATCGAGGGCGGAGGGGAGGCGGAAGCCATATTCTACAAGGGTCAACTTGCGGGTGCGGTCGCCTTTATACATCCCGCGCGCCTGCGGAACGGAAATGTGGCTTTCATCAATGAAGAGGAGATAATCCGGGGGGAAGAAGTCGAGGAGTGTGAATGGCGGCTCTCCGGGTTTGCGCCCCGTGAGATGGCGGGAATAATTTTCAATGCCGGAGCAGTATCCCATCTCCTCAATCATCTCAAGGTCGTACATGGTGCGCTGTTCAAGGCGCTGAGCCTCAAGCAGTTTGCTGGCGGCGCGGAGTTCCTGCAGTCGCTCCCGGAGCTCCTCACGGATTGATTCAATGGCGCGTTCAAGTTTGGGGCGTCCGATTACATAATGGGATGTGGGGAAGAGGGCGACGCGGTTCATACTGCGCCCCTTTTTACCGAGCAGGGGGTCAATCTCCCAGATGGAATCTATACGGTCGCCTGAGAATTCGATGCGGACGGCGGTGCGGGTCTCATAAGCGGGAAAGACATCCACCACATCCCCGCGGACGCGGAATGTGCCGCGGAAAAAGTCAACGTCGTTGCGCTGATACTGGAGTTCAACAAAGCGGCGCAGGAGGTCATTACGCTCCGTCCTCTGCCCCTTTTCGATGAAGAGCACCATCTGACGGAAATCCTCCGGCGAGCCTATGCCGTAAATGCAGGAGATGCTTGCCACGATGATGACGTCACGCCGTTCGAGGAGCGACTTGGTGGCGGCGAGACGGAGCTTATCAAGCTCATCATTGATGGAGGAGTCTTTCTCAATATATGTGTCCGTGACGGGGAGATAAGCCTCCGGCTGGTAATAATCATAATAGCTGACAAAAAACTCCACGGCGTTATGCGGAAAGAGCGTCTTGAATTCGCGGTAAAGCTGGGCGGCGAGGATTTTATTGGGTGCAAGCACGAGGGTCGGGCGTTCGCATTGTGCAATCACATTTGCCATGGTAAAGGTCTTGCCGCTCCCCGTGACGCCGAGAAGGACCTGCCATTTGTCGCCGCGCTCCAAATCCGCCACGAGTTTCTCAATCGCACGGGGCTGGTCACCCTGCGGAGTGAACTCTGTCACCAGCTCAAAATCAGACATATTTCACCACACCGATATTGACATGAGTATGTATAATGGACTTACATATTAACCACCTATGAGTAAAGAAAACTTTTCAAATCTCTTTTTCAGCATTGTGATGCCGAACTGGAATGGCGCGGAGTTTGTGGCGCGCGGAATCTCCTCACTGCTCCTTTCCGCACGCGCCGCAGGCAAGCCCTTTGAAATGATTATTGTGGATGACGCAAGCACGGACGCCGCCACGCGCATCATTGCCGGCACATTTCCGGATGTCAGGCTCTTGATAAATGAGAAAAATCGCGGATTTGGCGCCAGTGTGAACCGGGGGGTGAATGCCGCAAAGGCGCCCATCGTAATACTTGCGAACAATGACCTTGTGGTGAGGGAGGATTTTGTCCCTCGCCTGCTGGAGCACTTTGAGCGCGATGCAGAGGGGCAAATTTTCGGCGTCAGCGCCCGCACGGTGAACTGGACGGACGGCGCACCGAATCATCTGAATATGAGCGCCCATTTTTCACGCGGTCTTATCGAACTTGATTATGAGGACTCGCCGGATGCCGCACCCACGCTCTTTATTCAGGGGGGCGCATGCGCCCTGCGACGGGATGTCTTCATCACACTCGGCGGATTTTCAGCGATTTACAAGCCCGCATACTGGGAGGACTATGATATCTCCTATCGCGCCGCAAAGATGGGTTATAAACTGATATATGAGCCGCAAGCCCTCGCCTACCACCTCGGCAAGGGCTCGCTCATGAAGGTTCTGGGAAAAGAAGGCGTCAACA
>JAPLSR010000093.1 GCA_026398545.1 Candidatus Sumerlaeota bacterium
GCCGCTGAGCCGTAGCGTTATGCGAAGAGATGAACATATGGCATATTTGAGATTTCCACAGGATCAAATCGGCACAATAACCGACCGAAGCCGGCGACCGCTGGCACAGGCTTAGAGCAATAGAAGGTCAGCAGGAACGCATTGGATTTCAAAATGAGTGAACAGAAGTCGCATTGGATTCTGTGGCTGGTGTATATCAATCCCGAGGATAAACGGGTTTTCGTTCCTCTGCCCTGCAGGCTTGGGCTGGCGGTCAACTTTGGAAATCCGCCTGAGGCGGACTAATTCTTTTTGTCAGGCATTCTTGAAATCATAAAATTCCAAAATTATAACAATGCTGGCTTGAAGAATTTTTGTCTTGATTTTCCCACAAAGGGATAACCATATAGGTTACTTGTATTCTTCAGGGATGGAGGTCGGACATGAAAAAATGCTTGGCATTTGTTCTAATTCTTTTGTGCGCCCTGTTCATTACCGCCGGCGCGCCGGCACAGGAACGCAAATCTTCCGCAAAGGAGCTTGCCATGTCTGAAAAATTGCCGGAACTGTCCGCCGGCACATACGCCGTTTTTGATACGACCATGGGGCGCATCATCGCCCGTCTCTTCACGGATAAAGCCCCCAAAACCTGTGAGAATTTCATTAGCCTCGCCCAGGGCACAAAAGCATGGAAAGACCCAACCACCGGTCAGTGGGTTAAACGTTCCTTCTACGATGGACTCATTTTCCACCGCGTCAAACCCGGCTTCATGATTCAGGGTGGTTGTCCCCTCGGTATGGGATACGGCGGTCCCGGTTATCAGTTCGCAGATGAATTCCATCCCCAATTGCGCCATAACAAACCCGGCATCCTTTCCATGGCGAATTCCGGACCCAACACCAATGGGAGCCAGTTCTTCATCACAGAGGTTCCCACTCCCCATCTCGATAACCATCACTCGGTCTTCGGCGAGGTGGTGGATGGAATGGATGTGGTGAAAAGGATTGCGCGCGTGGAGCGCGATGAGAATGACAAACCCCGCATACCCGTCATCATGAAAACGGTCAAAATCATCACCATTGAGGAGAGGAAGAGGGCAGGAACAGCGCCATCCGACCTTTTAACAACGCCGTCGAGCCCGCGCCGCCCCGTAAAGGAGTCCGAAACGGAGTTTGGAAAACCCATCCCTCGCCATCTCCCACTTGACAAACAGAACCCTTAAGAAAAATCCTTAAGTTATAACTGGATACCCGGTTCACTTTGAGGATTATTCGTAATTCGCAATTCTTTAAGTCCGGCGGCTCCCGATGCGCATTGCATTTCTTGCCAGCGCCGATAATATCCACACCCGGCGGTGGGCGAAATATCTCGCCTCCTGCGGACATGACCTCACAATACTTTGCGACCGGCAACCCGAAAATCCGTTAGAGGGGATACACCTTGTCCACCCTGAGATGCGCCTTGCCACAAAAATCCTTGCCTTCAAACTCTTCCCCAAGCCTTACGGAAATAATTTTTTCAAGAGATTCCCATATAAGCGTGAACTTTTACGCCTGCGACCGGACATCGTTCACGCCTTTGAGGCGCTTGGTTACGGATATGCCCTCGCCCACTGTGGCACATTTCCAAAGGTGCTCACCCCCTGGGGCAATGACATCCTTTATGACCCCGCCCACTCCCGCATCGCTCGTTTCCTTGTCTCAAGGGCTTTGCGCGCGGCGGATGTCATCACCACCAATTACGTCGAACTGGCAGACCACCTGACACAGGACTTTGCCATCCCTCAGTCAAAGATACGTCCCTTTTCCTGGGGCGTGGATTTAACTATCTTTCACCCCGGCTATTCAAAAGAGGCGGAGACTCTGCGCCAGAAACTCTCACTTCCACCGGCGGCCCGCATCATCCTCAGTAACCGCATGATGAAACCCTACTGGGGCATTGGTGTTATTGCCGACGCCCTCCCCGCTGTGTTCCGGGAGATACCGGAGGCGCACGCCATATTTCTGCGCGGGGCGGGGGATGCCGCTTTTGAAAATGAGGTGAGGGAGGGATTTCGCCGCGCAGGCATACTCGAACGCGTCCGCTTTGTCCCCGAATATCTCACGGAAAAGGAGATGGCAACCTTTCTCAATCTCGCCGAGGCATTTGTCTCATGTCCCTCAACCGACCTCCTCTCCATCTCCGTCCTTGAGGGGATGGCGTGCGGTTGTGCGCCTGTCCTTGCAGACCTCGATGCATACAGGACGCGCATCCGCCACGGGGAAAACGGTCTCATCTTCCGCCCCGGAGACAGCGCCGACCTTGCGGAAAAACTCACTATCCTCCTGCGCCATCCCGAATGGAAGCCCCGCTTTGCCGGCATAAATATCCCTCTCATAAACGAAAAGGACAACTGGCACAAAAACGCCCCCCGGCTGGTGGCAATTTATAAAGAACTCCTGAGAATGAAGAAACTGAATCGGTGAAGCGGAGACAGGGGGAAGCGGTGAAGGGGGGAAACGGAGAAAGGAGAAGAAACATGGTCAAGGTCGCCATTATCAGTTTTGAACACATGCACGCTTACAGCTATGCGGCGGTGCTTGCCCGCCTCAGGCGGATTGCCTTCACTGCCTTTGCGGATGATGACCCCAAACGACTCGCACAGGTGAAAAAGATGTATCCCCACATCAAGGCTTACAAATGCTGGAAGAAACTCCTCGAGGAGGATAGCTGTGAGGCAGTTATCGTAACCTCTGCCAATGTCAGGCACAGGGAGCAGGTCATTGCCGCCGCCCGCGCCGGAAAACATGTCCTTTGTGAAAAACCTCTCGCCACAACCATGAAGGACGCCCGCGCCATGATTGAGGCGTGCCGCTCAGCCGGTGTCAAACTCCAGACGGCATTCCCCGTGCGCTACTCTCCCGCCATCACACGCGCCCGCGCACTCATCCAATCTGGCGAACTTGGCGGCATTCTTGCCATCAAGACCACGAATCACGGGAGCATGCCCGGCGGCTGGTTCACGGATAAAAAACTTTCCGGCGGCGGCGCTATTACAGACCATACCGTCCATGTGGCTGACCTCCTCCGCTATATCCTCGGACAGGAATTCACCGAGGTGTATGCCGAAATGACAACAAAACTTCACCCGCTGAAGGTAGAAGATTGCGGACTCCTCATGCTGAAACTCTCGGGCGGCGCCTTTGCCAGCATAGACGCATCCTGGTCACGGCATCCCTCATATAAAATCTGGGGGGATGTGACGATGGATTTTAAAGGGACAAGGGCAAATATCTCCATTGACTGCTTCCCCCGCCTCGTCCACCTTTATCAGAATAAGACTATGAAACATTCCACATTTTCGGGAGGTGATAATCTGGATTTATGCCTGATAGGGGACTTTGCCGATTGCATCATCCATGACCGCCCGCCCTCCATCACGGGAGAGGATGGTATGCGCGCCATGGAGGTCTCCCTTGCGGCATATAAGGCAATCAGGGAAAAATGCCCGGTTGTTCTCCCTCTTCGGTGACACAAAATAGGGTGATTGGGCGCCAAAATATGAGTAATGAGCGTTACACAAAGGCGGGAATTCACTTACACATACACCCTGTTAGACCACCCATATATTGTGAAAAAAGGAGGTGCAAAAGAATCACAAAATTGCCGTCCTTCACCACAATTCCAGTAAATTCAACGATGTGTATTTCAAGATGGGAATATCCGGCATTTCCCATAGAATTGGCACCCAATTTGCATATTAATTAATCACAGTTAAAGAATACAGGAGGTGAACAAATATGAAGAAAGGCTTCACGCTCGTAGAAATCATGATCGTGGTGGCAATTATCGGTATCCTGATTGCCATTGCGGTTCCTGGTTTCCTGAGAGCGCGTGAAAATTCACGCGGACAGGCTTGCCAGGAAAACCTGACCAAGATTGATGGCGCTAAAGAGCAGTGGGCTCTGGAGTTTAAGGTCTCCAATGGCACTGCGTCCCCGTCCAACTTCCTCGCTGACTTGAATTATTTTGGACCCAACGGCTATGTCAAAAAGGAACCCAAATGCCCCGCCGCCGGCACTTACACCTGCAACCTGATTGGCACCGACCCGACCTGCTCCATCGGCACAACCAATGCCCCGTTCATCGCGCATGTTATGCCAAAGTAAAAGCGTACTATCCTTGGACGAAAGGGGGGCGATTGATAAACACCTCGCCCCCCTGTTTTTTTAGGCTCGGCGACACAGGCGGCTTGGAGAAATGATTATACAAAAGAAATCCCTTCACGCCATGACCCTCTTGGAGATTATGACTGTTCTGGGCATAATAGGGATTATTATCTTTATCGCAGTTCCCAGCTGGCTTCGCCAGCGCGAGCAATCCCGCGGCATCGCCTGCCAGGAAACCCTCACCAAAATAGAGCATGCCAAGGAAATATATATATTTGATAAGAACCTGAGTGGTGGTGCCCCTGTGGATATGTCAGACCTCTGGCAAACGGATGGCAAAGGCTACCTCAAATCTAAACCCCGATGTCCCGGCGGCGGTCAATATACCGCTAATCCCGTCAATGTTGACCCCACCTGCTCCTTTAATGGACAGGAGGTCTTTTCCGGCATCGCCCAGCATAAACTCCCCCAATAGAAAAATAACCCACCAATGTCAGAATGAATTGCGAATTATGAATTGAGAATTACAAATAGCGAATTACCGATTGAGAATTAAAATTAGAGTCACTTTTCCACTTTCCTTATTTCTATCACCACATCGGGACAGATGATTGCGCATTGCGTGCAGGCGGCGCATTTCCCTTCCGGGTCGTCAAATTGGGCAAAGGAGTATCCCCGCCTGTTAATCTCCATCCCGGAAATGCTGATAAGACCCCGCGGGCACACCTCCACACACAGACCGCAACCCTTGCACAGTTCCCTGTTGATAATCACCTCTACCTGCCCTGTCTGCAATTTCCCATCCATGTCCATACCCCCCCCCCAAAGAATGGCGAATTACAAATAGCAAATGACGAATCAATATTTCAAGTCATTATAATTTTTCCCAATTGATGCAACGGACAAGATGCCCTGTATGGTCTCCCGCATTTATGAGGGGAGGAACTTCCTTCTTGCATTCCGCTGTAGATTGAGGGCAACGGGGATGAAAACGGCACCCGGCTGGATAATTCACAGGGTCAGGGACATTGCCTCCGATTGTGGGAAGGTCTCCACCCATCCGGGAACCCGCCTGAGGCAGACGGGGTATGGATTTAAGGAGTCCATGAGTATATGGATGGAGCGGGCTATCAAACAATTCCTCCACCGGCGCCGCCTCAACAATCATCCCGCCATACATGACTGCCACTTCATCCGCAATATCGGCAATCACCCCCAGGTTATGGGAGATGATTAAAAAGGATGCCCCTGAATTATGTCTCAACTCCCCCATCAGTTCCAGAATCTGCGCCTGGACGGTCACATCCAGCGCCGTGGTCGGCTCATCGGCAATGATGAGCTCCGGTCCGCATGAAAGGGCTATGGCAATCATGACGCGCTGGCGCATCCCCCCGCTCATCTCATGAGGGTATTGACGGGCGCGGCGGGCGGCATCGGGGATGCGAACCCCTTCCAGAAGGGAAACCGCCCCCTCCCATGCCTCACCCCGTGAAAGCCCCCTGTGAAGCCGCAACGTCTCCGCCACCTGCTCACCAATGGTGAAGACCGGATTCAAGGACGTCATCGGTTCCTGGAAAATCATGGAAATCCGGTTGCCACGGTCCCGCCGCATCTCTTTCTCCGAGGCGGTAATCAGGTCTTTACCCTTGAAAAGGATTGCGCCGGAGACAATCTTCCCCGCAGGACGCGGCACTAAGCGCAAGCTGGAAAGGGCTGTCACACTCTTCCCGCTACCGGACTCCCCCACTAATCCAAGAGTGCCTTTACAGGGAATGGTAAGTGAGACCCCATCCACAGCGCGCACCACACCCGCACCCGTGAAA
>JAPLSR010000368.1 GCA_026398545.1 Candidatus Sumerlaeota bacterium
TACAGTTCGTGATGCAGGAGCGACTGCGTAGAATTTGATTGTTGCCAAGGTGCCCTCGTGATAAAGTGTATCACTTTTTGAGAGACCCATCTTGTAAATGATGTGTCCGCTCTGATTTAAAGCTGTATTGCTGATATGGTAGTCAAAAGGGTATAATTCATGAGATGCACCGTCATAGATATTCACATCCCGCGTTATCCAGTTATCCTCATCATAATCCACCACCTGCAGAACCTTAGGGTCAAAACGGATATCTAATGAGACATTATCAATTTGAAGACCGTTAGGGTTTCTGAAATGGATATCTACAAGGAACGTATCCCCCACCTTCACAGGGGACTGTGGCGCTAAAAGGGCAAGTCCGATTGAGCCATCGCCCTTTTCCTTTTGCGTGTCCCACTTATCCACCACGAGCGCCATTGAGAAATTTTCAGGTTCTTCCTGCTCCTTCATGGCTGACTCATTTTGAGAGAGGATATTGATGGAGGCGGGAATCATGCCGTCATTGTCCACAGCCGGGTCGCCCAGGATACTGGTTTTGTCCGTGAATATGCCGGAATTTTCACCATTAAAATGGGTGAAATAAAGGATGGTTTCACTCTGGGGAAGGAGGGCTTTCCAGTAGATGGCAAGAAGCTCCTCATTGATGAATAGAATGGGGCGCGTCAATTCGGCGCTGTAAGTGATGATTCCCTCCTTGGGGTAAACCATCATTTTAGGGACGGTTTTCAAGAGTGCAGTGGTAAGCCTATCCTCATATTCAACAGGCGCAAGGACGGCGGAATCATATTTTATGGCAAGAAATACCCTGTTAAAGGTCAAACCCTGCGGGTTGGACATGATGAGCATGGTGGCAAAAGGTTTGTCGCCTATGCCCACCTGACGGTCGGGGGGATAAAAATATAAGATAGCGTGATTGGGGTCTGCCTGCTCACTGAACTGTGGCACATCGTAAGTGGATTTATAATATCCTGCACCTTTGCCACCACGTGCACTTTTCTTCTTTGGGATTGCACCTGTTTTGCGGGAAGTTGAATAACGTCTTCCCGTTTTCGCTTGGGAGGCGGAGCTTGTGCCTTCCCGTGAAGGGGTGGTCTGAGGCGACGGTGTTGACATGACTTGTGTTTTTTCAGTTGGATTGACAACAACATCCTGGCGCTCTGTAGAAACCTCCTCCGCCCAGAGAGAAAAACAGGCAGAAATAAAAAGCAATACAACCAGCCATAAAGAAAATCGAAACTTCATGTATCAGTCCGCCTTATTAAAAAATCATATTTCTCATATCATACCACTTTTCCCCTTTCAACAATAAATGACCTTTTATAAGTAATGTGAGTTTGTCTTTGGATGTATTAATATCAACAGGAAAAAAGGGATATGAGCCATTGACACAAACGGTTTTCCAATCCCAGATTGCGGTTGACAATTATAATGCTCCGGATTTGTTATCCGGTTTATCTTAGATGGTCACAGAGAAAGGAACATGTCCATGATTGACCATGCATCTTTAGATAAAATGGTGAAACGTGTCCGACTCCTTGTCCTGGATGTGGATGGCGTTATGACTGACGGTTCCATCTGGCTGTCTGGAGGAGATGAGTTCAAACGGTTTCATGTGAAGGATGGGGCGGCTATAAAATATCTTCAGCGCGCCGGCATTGCCGTGGCGATTATCACGGGACGTCAATCGGAGGCTGTGTCACGCCGCGCCGGAGAATTGAATATTCATGAATGTCTTCAGGGATGTCTGAAGAAATTACCCCACTATCTGGAGCTCCTTGCACGTCTCGGGCTCAAAGAGGAAGAGACCGCCTGCATGGGAGATGACCTTCCAGACCTCCCGCTCTTCAATCACTGTTGCCTTAAAATTGCCACGGCGGATGCGGCGGTCGAGGTGAGAGAGCGCGCCGATATCGTCACTGCAAAGCCCGGAGGTAATGGTGCCATCAGGGAAGCGGCTGAAATCCTCCTTAAAGGGCAGGGGAAGTGGCAAACCCTCGTGGAGGGCTATCTTGGAGAGTGAGCAAAATAACCGCCCTAAAAAGAAGCGCCGCCGGCTTTTGAAATATTTCCGGCGCTATATGTTGTATCTACTCACACTGTGTTTAAGGCGGGCGCTTCTCCTGCTCCCCTTTTCGCTTGCCTTTCGTATCACGTCTTTTCTGGGCTTTCTTGCCTATTATTGCCTGCCGGGAGAAAGGCAAAAAACAGTGCTCAACCTGAAGAGAGCCTTCTCAGGTGAAAAAACGCAGAAAGAGATAAAAAGGATTGCGAGGGGGGTCTTCGTGAATTCCGGTCGCTCTCTGACAGAGGTCATCTTCTGGCACAAACTGGGTATTGAACACCTGAGAACACATGTTAATATTGTGAATCCTGAAAATCTTGTAAAGGCTTTTGACAGCGGGCGAGGCGTTATCGGGTTGACGGCGCATCTGGGCAATTGGGAATATCTGGCGGCAGCCATTGCGAATCTTTTAAAAATCAAATTTGTCGTCATTGCGAGAGCCCTCTCCAATCCATGGTTGAACAGGTTATTGGAAAAAACCCGCCTCTCCATGGGTGTCAATTTTATATACAGGGGACAATCCGGATTGGAGGTGCTGCGGAGGTTAAAGCGAAATGAGGGACTGGGAATCCTTGCAGACCAGAATATTCGGGGAGAAGGGATTTATGTGGATTTCTTTGGCCATCCGGCAAAGACGCACAAAGAGCTTTCGGAACTCATCCTCCGGACAGGGGCAATTGTTGTCCCGATGTTTATCATGAGAAATAAAAGTTTGACAGAACATACCGTGATTATTGATAATCCTTTAATATTTGAGTTCACCGGTGATAAAGAACAGGATATGAAAAATATTTCCGCGGTTTATACATCGATGATTGAGAAATACATCAGACGGAATCCGGAACAATGGATGTGGATGCATAACCGGTGGGAGGATGGGTAAATCCCCTTAGATATGCAGGGTTTTATATCAAAAATATCCTACTTTATGTTCCTCTTTCTTGCGGGATGTGGGGCATCCGGGTTCCTGAGCGATAAACCTCCAGCCTCCCCGGATACCACCATGAAGATGAAGGGATTTGAGGCTTATGCCACTACGGAAGGCAAACCGCAATATATCATCGACTCCGATGATGCCCTTCTAAAAGAGAAACTCTATTGTATAGAGATGAAAAAGATCCACCTGACATTTTTCAAGGAGGGGGAAGAGGGAAAAACCGGCACGCTCACATCTGATGAAGGCTTGTATTTTTTTCGCGATAATCCCTCCATGAAACGGAAGAAAAATGATATTGACCTTAAGGGACATGTCCTGTTTAACACATCTGATGGCACCTCGCTGAAGACTCCCGAAGTCCACTATGAGAGTGCGAGTGAAAAAATATATTCAAGTGCCGGTTTTGAAAAAAGAAAGGAAGGGGGAGACCAGACCATCATCATCAAGGGCAAAAGTTTTGTGACGGATAAAAATCTGCGGGTATGGGAAGACACCGGTGCGACCATGACTGTTGAGACCAAGCCTACTCCCATTAAAAAAAAGGAGAAATAACTCGTGAGCACAAACCGCTTATTTATTTTAGGGATGGCATGTATCTTTGCCTTACTGCCCGCCGTCTCCTTATATGCCCAAAAACCACAGGAGAACCCCGCTGAAGAGGTTTTTGGTAAGAATTACAAACTCACTGTTGACCCCACAAGTGGGACATTGAAATACAATATCTCGGAAAAAACAAACGCCCTTGAATCAATCGAGGCGAAAAAGAATGTCCATGTGGTTTCTGAGAAGCTGGAACTTCTAAGCGATGAACTCTATTATGATGCAAAGGCGCAGAGATACAGCGCCAGCGGGAAACGTGTCAAAATTGTCCAGGGGATGCTGACGGCTTATTGTGGCAAGTTCACGTATGATAATAACCTCGGGCTTTCCGAGTTTCTCATCAATCCGGAAATCATTATCAAGGATGAG
>JAPLSR010000459.1 GCA_026398545.1 Candidatus Sumerlaeota bacterium
ATAACCCAGTTCCTTCATCTTTGCATCCACGTCCTCTTTGGTTGAGCCGTATTTTGCCGAAAAATCATCGTAGGCTTTTTTGACTTTATTCATGTCGTTCTTTTCAAAATTTTCAATGACTCCGAGACATTCCTTCACCGGATTCAGGTCGTTATAATAGATAACGCTTCCCGGCGCTTTGGGGAAGACATTATTTTTGAGAGGCTCATAGACTTTAAAGAGAGCATCTACGTCAGTTTCAACCTCCGAAGCCTTGGCGGCAGCGGTCTGAGCGGCCTGATCTGCCTGCTTTTTCATCTCTTCAAAACGCCCCTTATTCTCCATGAGTCTTTTTTCAGCCCGCTCAAAAGAGGGATGTTGTGTGATTCCTTTTTCTGCGGCTTTGGTTTTGGCTTCGGGAATCGCCATCTCGACCTCTTTGAATTTATCGGGCATACGATTCAGATAGGATTTCTTAATGTCCTCGCGCTGATTGGGAATCAGGTTCAGATCATATTCCAGGTTGGTCAGATCCCGTTCGATCTTTTCCATGATGACTCGTGCATCGTGAGGGAGGTTCTCTTTTTGGGATGCTTCAGGCTTGATTTGAGCAGGAGCTGGCGTAAGAGGTGCAGCCTTTTCCGGGGCAGGCGTGGTCTGGTTATCCTTTGGGTCCGAAGGCAGAGGGATCTTTTTGCCCACTCGCTTTTCAAGATCGCCTCTGAGTTTATCCCTTTTGGATTCGAGAATGTTAAGTTTCGGATGATCGGGATTGAGGCTTTTAACATCGGCGATCTTCTGAGCCGCCTTGAGCAGACCCTCAACAGCCTGATCTTTCTTGCCTGAAAACATATCGCGCTGGGCGGCGTTTAATTCCTTGTCCGCCTCAAAAGCCAGCTTCTCGGCATCCACATTAGTTTTCGTCTGTTTCCCGACATCCTTAATTCCCTGCTCCGTTTTTTTAATCATGTCCTTCAACTGAGGGAAACCCGTGTTTGCAGTAATCAAGAAAAGACTCACAAACACTAGAACGTTAACAATGTGAGTTAGCAAGCCATGACCTTTTTTCATTTTATTTCTCCTTTCGTAATAAAAGACATATAATCACTGCAGAGGCGAGGGAAACGCAGAGTTCTTATTAACTATACCTTCGATCTCTGCGGCGCAATCTCCTTTTTCAATATGCCGCCAACCCTGTTACGGTAGTCACAAGCGGCGGGACGGCGAGCATGTAAATGCCAGGCTATTTATCAGCGCTGAGATTTTGCTGAATTCAGGCAGGCGGGTGGATTTCAAACTGAGCCACTCCTTCATCGCCGGATCCCATTTGTATAGCGCCATTTCAGACGCCTGAGTGCGGAAGGCTTCGTCATTGTCGTGCGCATAGCACATGCTGATATTGGCAACACCTCGCAGGTCATTCCCCTTATTGGAGAAGAGACGGAACGGGTCTTTCATGTGAAATAAATTAGGCTTCTCGTCTTCGGGGCTGAGTTTGTGGCGCCCTGCCACATCTCCGATAAAAATCCCTCCCCTACCAATATCCGTTACTTGATGATTTCCGCTGTTACAGGATGGGCATGTAGCGGTCAATCTCGTACTTTGTGACATGGACACGATAACGGTCCCATTCTATCTCTTTGTTCTCAATGAATTTGTTGAATATATGTTCGCCCAGGGCTTCCTTAACGACCTCGCTGTTTCTGGCATAGTTCAGGGCAATATCGAGGTCGCCCGGCAGGGACTCAATCCCGCGCTCCTTGCGCTCCTTTGCGCTCATCTCAAAGATATCCTCCTCCATCGGCTCGGGCAAGTCATATCGCTCTTTGATGCCTTTCAGTCCGGCAGCAAGCATAACCGCAAAGGCAAGATAAGGATTGCATGCGGGGTCGGGACAGCGGAACTCAATCCTTGTGCTCATTTCCTTACCCGGCTTGTACATGGGGACGCGAATAAGGGTGGAACGGTTGCGGCGCGCCCATGAGATATATACCGGCGCCTCATATCCCGGAACGAGGCGCTTGTATGAGTTCACCCACTGTGCGACAACCGCCACAATTTCCTTTGAGTGTTTGAGAAGACCCGCCATGAAATGCTTCGCCACCTTTGAAAGATTGTATTTGTCCTTAGCATCAAAGAAGGCATTTTTTTCGCCTTTGAATAGTGATTGATGGACGTGCATGCCGGAGCCGTTTTGCCCAAAAAGGGGCTTGGGCATGAATGTGGCAAAGATGCCCGCCTTCTGGGCAATCTCTTTCACAACCATACGGCATGCCATGACCTGGTCTGCCATTTTAATGGCATCTTTATATTTCATGTCAATCTCGTGCTGGCTCGGTGCAACCTCGTGATGTGTGTATTCGACCTGGATACCCATTGACTCAAGCGCCAGTGAAGAATCGCGCCGGAGGTCAAAGGCGGCATCCCTGGTGGTCATGTCAAAATATCCCCCCTCGTCAAGTATTTCGGGTTTCCGGGAACTCTTAAAGACGAAAAATTCCATCTCGGGTCCAAGATAATAGTGTGTGAAACCCATATCATTCGCCTTCTTGAGCATTTTCCTGAGGGCATTACGCGGACACCCTTCATGCGGACTCCCATCGGGATTCATGGCGTCGCAGAACATCATCCCAACCTTAAAATCATCGTTCCCACCGAAGGGCATGATGGTGAAGGTGTCGGGGTCGGGGCGCGCCACCAAGTCGCTTTCCTCAATCCTGGCGTATCCCTCAATCGAGGAACCGTCAAATCCCATTCCATCTGTGATTGCCTCAACAAATTCGCTCTCCGTGATGGAGAAGCTCTTGAGGAAACCCAGGACATCTGTGAACCACAAACGCCAGAACTTGACCTTGTTGTCTTTTGATTTCTTTAAAACCGCCTCAATTTTCTTGTCTATATTGGGCATTATCTAATCCTCCTCATGACTGACAATTGAGTTTAGATATTGAGATAGGGCTGTGAAGACGCAATAGAAAAATGAAATCATTGTATAATTTTCCTTAACACCAGGCTATTACAACATATTTTCGGGTAAATATTCCCATGTCAGTCGATTGGCGTCTCATGTTATTCATTGCGCCTAACCTTTCCGGGTGGAGGTGCTGTATCC
>JAPLSR010000325.1 GCA_026398545.1 Candidatus Sumerlaeota bacterium
AGGGTTAAGATTTTTTCTTTCATTTTTCCACCTCTTTCTTCCTTCGTTCCATAAGTTTTTTCAGAATATCACCTCCGCCCGCTTCCGAGCCTTTTACTTCCCCTTTTGCTCCCCCCTTTACATCCTGAGGAGAAGAGGATGCCGGTTCAGGCGGCTTGGAAACATGGGTTGCGGATTTTGAAAGTTCCCATCTATTTTGATCGTTCTTCTTCATCACTGAAGCGACAGTCATAACCATGCGGCGCGAATCCTTTTCAAGGAGCAGACCACTCGTCCGGATAATCCTGATTTTAAAGCCGGCGATGATGTCGCCGCGTTTCCATTGCCCTTTGTAATCCGAACGGGAGCCATCGAAAAATGCCGTGGAATCTTTGCCACTTATCATGACGCCGACAAGACGAAACTCTTCAGGAGGGTCTTTGGGCACAGCCTGCGGCCGAGGGGAACCCTCCTGTGAGGGCGTGCGTTCCGAATCAAAGATATTCCGGTTCGCAACGATCTTGAAATCTTTGAAGTCCGATTTATCCGCCGCTTCAGTCGCAACAGGAAGAGACAGAACCGCCACCAAAAGAGTGATGAAGATGATGCAAGTTCGACTCATTTGCTCTTTTCCTTCAAGATCAGGCTCGAAAATTTCAGGTTCAGGTCTAACACTGTTCCACGCTTGTCACGGGACGTCAAGCCGATATCTTCAACTCGTATGGGGAGAGGATCGTTCTCCACTTCGAACAGAAACCGCGCAATGGATTCCAGCGACCCCGAGCCGGTCAGCCGAAGTTCCAATTTCTTCGATTCATCATCCGGCTCCCTCCAACGCGGCTTCAGGGAATTCAAGGTAAGACCGCTTTGCGACTCCCAGTCATGCACGCGGGTCAGGATGCGTTCCTCAACGCGGGGGAGGTCATCGGGAAGACCGGCGTCTTTGATTTCCTTCCAGCGTTTTGCAACATCAGCTCTTCGATCAACAAGGAGACTGCCCTTCTCAACGGACTTTTTCAGCTCGCCGATTTTCAAAGACCGCTCACTCCATATCCGCCCGAGGGGTATCAGAATAAGCTTGTCCCCAAGGAAAATGCCGATACACGCCAGAGCCATGATTATCAATATACGTTCTCGCTGTATGAATCCCATAGTGACATCCTTTACATAGAAAAACTCATCGTAAATTGAAGGACTCCGTCTCCTTCCTTGACCTGGGAAACCTTAAGGTTCGTGATGACGGGATTCGCTCTCATCTTTCCCAGCATTTCCAGCCAGACCCTTTCATTTTTCGCTTCGCCGGAAACCTGCAGTGAAGCCATATTACGTATTTCCACACTTTTCACCCAAACGCTGCCTTCTTCCGGAAAGGCTTTCGTCATTTCTTTCAGGATGGTGAGGCTCTGGATTTCAGTATCGTGCCACGGGCGGAATTTCCTGAGCTTATCCTGGAGCATCGTCACTTCCTTGACATCCGGCTCCATCACCGCCCACTCTTTTTGATAGCTCCGAAGGATATACGCCTGAATCATGAAGACGCCGGCGACGATAAATATGATTGCCACCCCCGCCCCAGCAAGCCAGAAGAAGCTTCTGGAGGAAATGCGTCCGACGATTTTTTTAAAACGGCCTATCGCCGGCGGGAGAAATTCAAAACCGTTGGAACGCCCCCAGAGATGGTCCATGGCTGCGGCGCAGGCATGGGGCGCGGGCAAATTATTCAGGTCAATTGCGTGATGCACAAAACGTTTTTTCTCCGCTTCCAGCCCCAGGTGCGAAAATGGCAGCGCCAATTCTTCACTGAATATGTCAACCGGACAACCGTCTCCCAGAACGCTATAGAATTTGACCTCCCGGCGGACATCTTCCGGAAGTCTCCCAAGTGTTATCCGCAGTTCCCGGACAATCATGTCCGCGTCAATAAAGGGTTCTTCCTTTTCCATGGACACCGCGCCCGGGAAGGAACGGATGTAGAAAGCATTCTCATTTCGCCCAATCACCATGTCTATGCCGTCCTCATGAGCAAGAAGCGTGATTCTGAAACCGGCATTACCCAGACCCGGAAGAGACGCGATGCCCAGAGTCATGCTGGAGAGATGGAGACGAGCTGCCTTCATGATTTTTTCCAGCGTTTGAACATGCTGAACGGGAACGCATGCGATGGTGGCGCGGCGTCCACCCGACGGCGCCTCGAAACGAACCGATGATAGAACGACATCCTCCGGGGAAAAGGGAAGTTTTTTTTCCACCTGGAGATGGATATAATTATCCACATCCGTTTCAGGCAGACCATCGGGTATTTCCTGGTGGATGATATAAACCCAGGAAAGGGGAAGGCTCAGAACACAGCGCTTTTCCCTGATTCCGGCATCCTCCAATAGTTTCCTGATTTCCGCTCCGATGAGATCCGGATTCCCCGTCAGAATATCCTGGGAAAGCGGTTCCCGGAGTCTGCCGACAACCTCACAGCGCTCATCGCGGCGCTTCAGTTCCATAGCAGTTATCATGCTGCCTTCGAAGGTCAGGGCGAGAATGGATGAATTTTTTTGTGATTTGGGCTTCATAAACTTATTCATTCACAGCTCCGGAATACTTTTTACGCAATTCGGCTCCCAACGCCCAGCCGAAACGGGACATGTCTTTACGATAAACCACCACGGGGTCCCCGCCACCACTTGTATCAAAGGTCATGAGGTCGCGTCGGTAACCTCGTCCGTTCTCCCCCACCGCCGCAATATCCGCGCGGAACTGATAAGACCGTGTTGTGAGATACGGACCAGCCTGAATGCAGGTGTTGTCATCCAGAATCCCGACGACCCATGCAAGGCATTTCAGCTCATCGGAAGACTTGTCACGGCGGGCGGCTACAAGTTTCTCCGCCGATGCGCTGTCCAGTCCGGGAATACAGGCAAGGACTTTTGCCGACGCTGTGTTCACATTCACGAGACCCCTGAGGTATTGGTCGCTCGATACGGTCAGCGCGTCACTAATCTGGGCGAACTCAGCGGGGGTCATTTTGCCTCTGAGGCAAAATTCAAGGGGGCTGCGGATGTCGTTCAGATTGGGTCCAATAGCCCCGATTATCTGATTGGCCCTGTCGCTCCCGAGGGTTTGCTGCAGAAAATCCATCAGCTCGCGGGGTGGGCGCTGGGTTGTGATATTAATGCGGGCAGAACCATCAGCGCGCTTGTTGGGTTCCCGCGAATAAACAGTGACATATTCCAACACACCGGGGTCCAGAATGCCGTCGGCGTTATCCGGAGGATTCAGCGTGTCGCCGTCGTCTTCATTCGCATCCGGGATTCCGTTCTGATTTAAATCCTCGCCGTAAAGGACGTCCCGATTCCCCCCCATGACCAGCCGCAGTTCCTCCGCGGTTTCAAAGGGGGCGTTTTTGCAGTTATAGGGTGTACCCAGTGAAAGATAATAATTCGATTCGACGCCGTTGGCGGTCGGGTCAGAATCCGGATCCCGCCAGTCAATGATGGAAGCCGCAAGTTCGGCGCTCATGCCTGGGAGCGCCTCGAGCATTTCAAGCGTTGCCGTGTTGAGGTTCAGTTTCGACGCCTCGCTCACAAGTCCGAAGGTCAACGTCTTCCCATCTGTATTTTCATCCCCGCGCCCAATAATCCAGTATGTCGCATCGTTCACCTTGACGGCTTCATTCTCATAAGACGCCGGGTCAGGCAGGTATCCAGGGGTTTCCGAACTTTTAAGGACGTAGCCGATGTAACGCCGGGCGGATTCGATTGCCTGCGCCGCCTCACGCTCCTCGGAATTGTAATCCGAAGCGCGGTATTCCATGAGCATCGAATCGGAAAAATAAAGCGCAATGACGACCAGACAGAGGCATATACCCATGACGACGATGAGGGTAACGCCGCGCTGGGAAGCGAACCGACCGCTCCGACTTCGTCTTGAGAACTTCGTCGGATAAATCCGACTTCGCCCTGTGAACTTCACAGGATAAAGCAGATATTTGTCAACTCCCCGATGCATTCGTTCCCCCTTGACTGGTCACGGCGCTCGCCGCAACTTCAATTAAAAGTTCCAGAGAAGGAATGCTTTCCTCTCCGTCAGCAGTCGTCTCAAATTCAATCCGAATCTTGACCGCCTTTGGAGAGGCGTTATCCAGACCCGTGGAATCCCATGAATCCTGCCATGTCTGGCCATCGAAGTATGTGATTTCCAGCGACTTGACACCATTCAGCAGTCGGGTCTCCTCCGGTTCCTGCGCGATGGAGGCAAGAAGGTTTCTTGTGATTGCGCGGACAAAATCCAGCCCCTGCCCCTTTTCTCCCTTATCGTTCTCTTCCGGGTCCAGCAGATAATACTCCACTTTCTGCACGTCTCCCCAGTTCTCTTTATCGGTCAGGACGCCTGTGGATGTGTAAAATTCCACGCGGTCGCGCCGCAGGTCGCTCTCCTTATTCGTTTCCCCGATGACGGCTCCCGCCAGAATGCCGACGGGCGGCGCCATGTTTCTGAAATCGCGGTCCATGATTTCCGTCACATAGGCGCGGGGCAGTCCCTTCTCCATAACACCGTAATCCTTGTCGCGCAGTTTCAGCGCCCCGTGAAATACGGCATACAGGGAACCGAGAAGCAGGGCGGAGATGAGCGTAGCGGCAAGAATCTCAATCAGTGTGAATCCGCCGTCATGAAATTTGCTTCCAACTTCGTTATATAAACTTCGCCGGATAAAATGGCGCTTCAACGCAGTCATGATTGGCTACTTTCCTCCGCAACGGCAATGGTTCCGAGACTGACCGAATATTCCACGTTCTGCACCTTGTAAAAAACCTTGACCACAATTAGACGCATGACGTCGTCCGTCCAGGGGATTATCTCAAGGGTCCAGCGGTATTGGGAAAGAGAGGCATCGCCGGTGTCATCATAATTCCCTTCCTTGTTGCCATCCCTCCAGGAATCATCCAGAAAGACCTCATTCAGTTTCAGACTCGCCAGTTCCGCGGCGATACGCTTGCGTTCCGCCACGACGCCCATGCGGTTTGCCAAGGAGATGCCCCGGATGGTCACGGGAATAACAATAGCCATGAAGAGCATCGCCGCCAGGACTTCGGCGAAAGTGAAGCCCCTCCTGCCGCATCTTTCTGAACATGCCATGTGAAAGGTTTTACTCATTACTTCCTTCGTCTAAAACGTAACCGATGCCGGAATTGGTTTTCCGGATAACGAGCTCTTCCTTATCGCCTTCCCGCAATACGATTTTGTCGGGATTCTCCTCATCCATCAGACCATCGGGATAAAAGAGCAGTGTTGCCTTCCCCTCTTTATCAAGAAATTGAGTATCCACATCAAACTCCTGGTTATCGCCCAGATGATATTCCAGGGATTTGGCATCCTCCGTTCCATAGTTGGCTTGTATCTTGAGCCCGTAACCTCCCTGAGACGTATCCACCCAGAGTTCCACCGGCGCGGAGTACGAAACAGCCACGCTCCGGGCATGGCGCGTCAGCGCCAGAAAACGCCTGGATTGCTCGTGAAGGGAGCGGCTTCTGAAAAATCCGGAAAGCGCAGGCGCTGAAATTGCCATGACCGCCGCCATGATAGCCATGACGCAGATGAGCTCGATGAGGGTAAATCCGCCCCTATTCCGGCGTCCTGGATTCATCATTTTTTCGTGCCCCAGTTAGTGATGTCGTCATCGGTGCCCTTGCGACCGTCGGGTCCCATGGAATAAATATCATAGCTGCTTGTATTATTGGTGCCCGGGCATTCATAGAAATACGCATTGCCCCAGGGGTCATTGGGAATGCCATGCTTCAGATAAGGTCCTTTCCAGTTCTTTGCCTCGGCTGATTGCTCCGCCAGCTCATTCAGTCCATTGTCGCCCTTGGGATAGTATCCGTTATCAACCTCGAAGGCGTCCAGAGCGGTTTCAAAGTTAGAAATCTGTGTTTCCGCCGCGGTGAGCCTTGCCTGTTCACTGCGTCCTGCGAACTTGGGAATGACAATTGCCGCCAAGGTTCCCAGAATCACGAGGACCAGCAGCATTTCAATAAGGGTGAATCCCCGCCGACTCGAACCGGTGAAAGAGCCTTTTTCCCTGAAAAACATTGTGCCTGTCTTCATGATATATCTTCTCCTTACAATATTTCTACAAAGGATGAGTGCAAAAGCCGTGCCACTCATTTCCGTGCGTTTATGCCTGTCAATAAAGGACTTTTGCGCAGAAAAGACACGATTCGGCAACAGGGATGCGCATAATCTGCGCAATGATTAACAAGAATTTAAAAAGGATGTATCCGCCTCAGGCGGAATAGGCAGGATATATTATTGATTTACCAGATGACCACAATGACCCGAAAACCCAATAATCCAATGACCTGTCCAATCTTTTTTCAATCTCCTTCATGAAATCCAGAATGCGATTGGGTGAAATCAGCACGGACACATTGTCATCGTACTAATGGTTGAGTCTTACTCCAGTCATCCTTTTTCGAACTAAATGGTGATAATTCCCCCCGCATTCCATGTCATCGATGCTCATTGATTCTTTTCTTTGACAATCGCCACCACATCCGCGACATCCAGGCGACCATCCTGATTGACGTCCGCTAATCCGCGGTCCGCGAGGGTAAGTTCTTTTCTGCCCATGAGATGATTCACCAGAGCCTCCAGCAAATCCGGATACTGATAAATGTTAAAGGGAATATTCAGGGAATTAAGGGGTGCGCCGTCAAAACTCGCCACCGCTTCCACTGTGAAAGTCCCGGACGTTATAGTATCAGGAATCCAGGAATTTGAAATCATTTCTGAACTTTCCCCATTCACAACCAAACCGTCGACCTCTATCGTTGACAAGGGGATATCCTCCTGTGAAACGAGGAAGTTCAAATACACCGACCCTGAATCTTTGGAAAGATTAGTCACATTCACGGTGAAAGTCGTCATGTTATCCTTGACATTGTAAAGTGCGGAAAGCCCGGACAAATATGCCTTCGCAACGGAAAAATTCGTGGTGGCAGTCGATGGGGCATCAACGGCATTGGAGATGGAAAGTTCACCATCATATGCACCTTCCTCAAGGAGGTCGGAGAAAGAGAGAGAGAGATTATAGATTGTGCCGGGGGCAAGATTAAGACTTAGATTCGTCTGTGGCAATACTGGATTGGCATCCCCATCTTTGATTGTCAATGTCCCATTTAAATTCTGGCTTGTATCCCCCGTATTGAAAATTTGCGCACTGAAGGAAGGATATGACGAATTTTTAAATATCGCCTCATCCGCTGTAAAGTTTAATATCCCATAGGGCGCCGGCGCTTCATAGGTGATGATGACTCTCATATGATCATGGAATATGGTTTCATTGGTCGTGGGATTGTGACGAACGGGGAACACACTGAAGAGGTAATGTCCCTCTTCTCCTTCGTAATAGTGGGCAATAACCGGGGGGTAAAATTCGTTGATTGTGGTTTTATCAGAAAGAGTGAGTCCGGTCGTGGTCCAGGGACCGAGTAAAACGGTGGGAATATTAAATTGCCCGATGGATTTTGTGGTATAATCATCAACAGTTACGCTTATGATTTTTCCTCCCTTGGGGAGGGCGATGCTGTATTTTGTAAGGGCGGGAAGCAAGGGAGCATCGGGTATATATTGCTGCAACCCATCAGGGATTTCAATGATATCAAAGCCATCAAGGGTTTTTGCATCCCACGAGGCGACATCCACCACGAATTGTTGCTGATAGGTATTCGAAGCCAGTTTTATTACTTTGCGTGGGGCAAGCATTAGTTTCATTTCTTTGGCGAGGGGGGCAGGCATTTTAGACTTCCTTTGTGCGGCGGCTTGTTTAGATGCCGTAATAGGAAACGGATATCTCTGAATCTGCCAGGGAACGCCAAATAGATTGAATTCCGTGACTGTTTTCTTATCTAAGTAATTTTTACCACCAATTCCGAAGGGGAAGTATGCCTTGGCTTTCCTGATACTTGTTCCCAGGGTG